>DATECD010000073.1:0-10320 GCA_035287065.1 Chlamydiales bacterium
TCATCCAGCCGTTGATGAATTTATCTTTTTTTTTGCTCATTTGCTTTAGTACTGTTTTGCCCGAACGCCTGCATTTTCGTTGACGTTAATAAGATAGGATTCGCACGTTCTATCCCATCCGGTATTTTGCCCAATAATCACCGCATCGCCAAATCGCCACTCTGCAAATAGATTTCGATCAGAGCTGGAGATCTCCCAGCGTGTCAATTCTCCTTTTCCGCTCATTAGATGGATTAAGCCTTGGACTGGATCAAGAGTTATGATGTAGAGAGTGTAGGGACCTTGTTCGATTGGACCTAAGAAGAGATTGGCCTCTATGGTAGATCCAGTTTGCTCACGGACGATTCGATACTTATAAGAGGAAAACCAGCTGTGGTTTTGGGTTATAGTGACGGTGTCATTGACTCTCCAATTCTGGAGTCGATAAGAATCGTAGCGCCCCACATTCCAAATCGATCCATCTTCTAGCTTAACTGAATCGCCTAAGATAGACACTTCAACAATGACATGGGACGATGCTGGAAAATAGAGAGGCGGGAAAATATCGAAGATATAATGATTTTCTAAGATCTCTGTATTATTCACAACATCTTGATTTTGAGGAATCAATTGATCGTGAGCAGCAAAGATTGAAAGAGGGGTAAGAAGTAGAGAAATAAACCGTTTCATTGGAGGCTCCTTTTGCAAGACAAAAGGGAAAGCTTACAAGAAGTGTCTATTTACTTATAACAAAATATGATGCGTAGAATCTGCCGAATCACCTGTTTTTGCTTGGGATGGATTTCTCTACAAGCTGCAAATATCCCTGATTGGATCTCTTTTGCTGGAGGGGTATTCAATGTCATGAAGGAAAAATACCGGACGGCAGAGATCGATATCGAATACAAATTTCATGTCAAAGCGTTCAGCGCTCCTTTCGAGTGTCTTGAATTTCTCCCCCTTGTCGGCGTGATGGGCAATGCTCAAGGTGGGGGGTACCTTTATGGGGGGCTTAACTTCGATTTCCTCTTTTTAGAGCATCTTGTTTTTGCTCCCGGTTTTGCAGCGGGATACTATTGGAAAGGGGGGAGTAAAGATCTTGGGTTCCCTTTAGAATTTCGCTCCGGCATCGAGCTTGGCTGGCAGTTTGGCGATGGGCGTCGGGTGGGCGTCCACTTCTATCACCTCTCCAATGCAAGTATCGGTCACAAAAACCCAGGAGAGGAGTCCTTTGTCTTCTACTACGACCTTCCTATTCGTAGAAAGTTCCCTTTTTATAACTAAGTATACTGAATGGCAATTTCTTTTTTTATCATTCATATCATTGTATCATTTTTTCATTGCATAGTGTCTTTGAGAACTTTCCCGTGAACCTCAAACTTTTGAACTCATTTCGGTATACTAACCTCTAGTTTTCTAGTTCATTTGTATGAGATTCAATGTCTTTCGATTAACTTTTGAATTCATTTTGGTATAAAATAACAGAGGCTAGTAAAAGGGCAGGGATCGCTACGTTTGCTAAAAGAAATTCGTAGCAAACTTCTACGGTAATACATTGCCAAAAGCTCGGGTTGCTAGACCTCATTGTAACGTTTCCAATTCTTGGATCCCAAAGTTTTTTTGTTAAGAGAAAGATTGTGGAATTTACAGGAGATAATCGAATTGGGTAGGGTACTGAAAAATTTTTCAGGTTACTCTCTAGATAAGAAAGAGCTTTTTCAGAACAGGTTCCCCTAGTTAATTTTTTGGAAAGTGATGAATAGAGAGATTTTAGCTCAGCTTTTGTTACGTTTATCCTAATTGCTAGATGAGGTCTATAATTGTACTTTCCAGTGATTGGATTGAATTTTTTTGTCAGCGTGCTTCCAGAGTCAAGTTTGGTTCTTTCACCAACTTGAATGTGTGCATGCGCTGTCCCGAATAGATTCTGAGCCAATATTGTGAAATAGATCGCATTAAAAATAAATCCAGGAAATCCATATTTGTAAGAATAAAAAATGTATAGAGATAGAAATATAAATATGTTTTGCTTACCTTTCTCTAGCTGCTCTCTATTTTGCGTGGGATAAAGTATCCAATAGACGTGCTCTTCTTCCGATTTTCTGGTATAAAAACGATTGATTAGATTTCTTTCGAAACCTATATCCTGTGCCCGTGTCTCTGCCTGTGCCCGATCAGTTGTTTTATAAGAATCACTGAATCGGGAAATGGCAGGCACGGGCACAGAATGTAGGTTTCGGAAGAGGTCTATTGAGTTGTTTGTTATCTCTTCAAGAAAACGTTTAACTCCTTGTTTTGGAGGGAGTTCTTCGTCAATAAATATTGGCCTTCTGACTTGAGTGATAGGAAGTGTCAAGCAAAACCTTTTTTGATTTTATTCGATTTTAATTAAGTCGATGTCTTCATAGTCGCACATTAGTTAATTTTTGTTAATTATTAAATTAACTCTTATTAGGGAAGAATGGTTCAGTTTGTGACAAGATCAAATTTTGACTGGAATTATCCGAACCGGTTGCTCTTGCAAACAAAAGAACTCTATCAGCTGTTGTATAGAATTTGTGGTGTCGTAAAGTGCTAACAATATGGTGTAGCGCTAAAGTTCTAAGAAGGTTAGCAGTGCGTTCAAGAGCTTTTTTGCTTGGTTCCCTCATCCTACCGAGAGCATCATCAATCACATCTCCGCCATTTTTTTTACGAATAGCTGTGATAGAATCTCGATTCATCTGCTTAAGTGAACTGTCGATGATTACCAGGCTACATTTGCCGCAAGCAGCTGTGATGATATTAGGATCCAATCTATCCAACTCTTCGAGCGAAGCCTCGATTGCTTCCTCGAAACGCCCTTCAAATATTGCCAATTTTGCCGATTGAGGAAGGCTATTTAAAATAGGCACCTGATCTTCTAGAGGTAGCGTTTGTAAGTGGTTGTCCATGTTGAGAACTGCATTATTTATTCTTTCTCGCTTTGAATGGGGAGCAGTGCTGAGAGTAGTGTTTTTTTGGAGAGGGGAAGGGGTGTTTACTGAGGCGGGGTTTCTTATTAATGGGGGACTTTCTGAGTGAGCAGTGCTTACTGGAGAGGGGGTGTTTGGGATTGGAGCGAAAGTTACTTGTTTCTTCTTAGTAGGGGGGGTGGCTGTGTCAGCGGGAGTACCACCTGCTGGAACGAGGGAATTTACCGCGATATTATTTGCGTTAGTAGTTGATACTGTTGATGTTGAGTTCTGCTCATCCGAAGACGAACCCGAATTACCCCAAAAGAAATAATTAACCAAACTTCTAATTGTCATAAAAACCTTTTTAATATTAAAATTATTATAAACTATATAATTAAAATTGTAAATAGCTGAGTTGTTGTTATTAATATTTTTTTAACACATCTTTTTAAAAACAAGAAACCGTTTATAGCCAACAACTTATGACTTCTGAAAAAAGAGATGCCATAAAAAACGCCAACACCCACAAATTTTTAATTGCCTAAAATCGCATAAGGAGCCATGTAAAAAGTAAGATGCAGTCTGGCGACCAGCGAATTTTTCGTCTTGAGAAGAAACACTTGCGAAGGGTGTTGGGAAGTTGGGATCTTTTTGCTGTTGGGTATGGGGACATTGGCTCCTCCATCTATTACGCGCTCGGTGCGACAGCGCTCTATGCTCTTGGAGCTACCCCCTTAGCTCTTTTAGCAGCAGGATTTGTCTTCATCTGCACAGCATTTAGTTACGCTGAAATGTCAGCTACCTTTCCAGAACCTGGGGGATCAGCTACTTTTTCCCGTTATGCGTTTAATGACTTTGTCTCTTTTGTCGCGGGATGGGGGCTTCTTCTCGATTACATTGTGACAATTGCAATCTCAGCTTTTGCAATTCCCCCCTATCTTCGATCCCTGATTAATTTGGCGGGGATTCCTTATGACAATACCCCTGTTTTTCATATTGGGTTTACGGTTGTCATCATTGGACTTCTTTTCGTTGTCAATTATTTTGGAGTCAAAGAGTCGGGAAGGTTAAGCCTTATTCTTGCAATCTTTACCATCATCACGCAATTTGCCATCATTGCGATAGGGGGTTTTCTCTTCCTCAATCTTCCTTTGATCATTAGCCATCTTAAAATTAACGTTGCCAATGCAAACTGGTCACCTGATTGGTGGAGTTTTGCCAAAGGGTGTTCAGCTGCGATGGTTGCCTATACAGGAGTTGAGGCAATTGCGCAACTTGCAGCTGAAGTAAAGCAGCCGGCTCGTTCCATTCAACATGCGATCAAATGGACAGTAGCTGTTGTCCTTTTTCTCTATATGGGTCTATCTACAATTGGACTTTCTGTTTTAACTCCTTTTGAACTTGGAACAACATATCTTGAAAACCCTGTCCTTGGGATTGCAGAAAATTTCCCTATTGGAGCAGATTGGCTAGGTCCTTGGGTGGGTCTTACTGCAGCAATTGTTCTTTTAATTGCCGCAAATGCAGGTCTTGTTGGCTGTTCCAGACTTGTCTTTTCTATGGGAGAGTACTATCAGGTCCCCTCATTTTGCTATAAGATCCATCCGAAATATCAAACTCCCTATATCACGTTAATTCTTTTTGCCATTTTATCAGCAGTTGTCGTCATCTGCAGCGGTGGCCATATGCTCTTTTTAGTGGATATCTATAACTTTGGCGCGCAGATGGCTTTTTTCTTTGTCCATATGGCCCTCCTTGTTCTCCGCTGGAAATATCCAGACCTAGAGCGTCCCTATAAAGCGCCGTTCAATATCCCTTTTGGAAAAGGGCGCTATTTGCCATTGACTGCAATCATTGGTGCCTTAGTTAGTTTAGCTATCTGGTTACTTGTTGTTGCAACAAAATGGGAAGGGAGGATTTTAGGATTTAGTTGGGTTGGGGTGGGGATTTTGTTCTTTTATCTTTATCGAAGAAAAACAAAATTAACTGTCTTCGGAAAGACACATATTGAGAAAATCAAAATTTCTAAATACAAACCGATGATTTTGCATCATATCCTCGTTGCGATTCGAGGAGCAGAAGAGACCCATATGTTAGAAACGGCATTTCAACTTGCCAAACAACATAATGCGCTTGTGACTGTGACTTACATTTTGGAAATTCCCCATACGCTCCCAATTGATGGAGGGATACCTAAAAAAGAAAAAGTTGCTGAGTTTGCACTTCAAGTTGCTGAGGCTCTCGGGCTTGAATTCAACATTCACCCCACCTTAAAGCTGGTCCGCGCGCGCGCTTTTGACCCTGCACTCGTTGATCTTGCTTCAACAGAAGGGGTTGATCTCATCATCACGGGCGCTTATCACGCTGATCTTCAGAAAAACCATCTGTTAAATCAGACAGAAAATCTCCTAAAAGAGTCGCGCTGCCCCGTTCTTTTCTATCGATTTTAGTTTTCCTTGGCGAAGTTCTGCGATTTGGTCGGAAAAGGAGCGGACGAGAGCGTGGTCGTGTGAGATGAAGAGGTAGGTGAGGTTGAATGTTTTTTGAAGGTCGATCAAAAGATCGATGATCTGTTTTTGAGTGAGAAGATCTAAAGAGGAGAGCGCTTCATCAAAGATGAGAAAGGAAGGGTTTAGACTTAAGGCTCTTGCGATGCTCACTCTTTGCCTTTGCCCGCCGCTAAGTTCATGGGGGACCCTTTTTTTTAGGCTCTCGGGGAGTCCAACAAGATGGAGAAGCTCTTCAGCTCTTTCTTTTTTCCCCCAAATTTTTAAGGGTTCATTGATGAGATCTTCCACACACATTCGGGGATGAAGGGAAGAAAGGGAGTCTTGAAAGACGATCTGCATATGAAGAGCTAAGCTTCGCTCCCGCTTGTTTGTCATTTCCTTTCCGTTGAAAAAAATCTCTCCAGAAGTGGGCTCAAGAAGCCCCATGAGAAGATGAGCAAGAGTTGATTTCCCGCAGCCACTTTCTCCAATGAGTGAAAAAATCTCCCCCTTTTGAATTGAAAAAGTAAGATCGGAAAGAGCCTCTGTCCTCTCTTTTCGACTGTAAAAGATTTTCGTGAGTTTTCGAACTTCAATCATATTTTCTCATCAAAGAGAGAAGCCCTTGTGTGTAGGGGTGTTTGGGGCTTTTTAGAATTTCATCTGTTTTTCCTTCTTCAATCATCTCACCTTGATAAAAGATGAGGATCCGTTCGCAAATGTTAGCGACGAGATGAAGGTCATGAGAGACTAAAAGAAGTGAAGAGGCGATCTCTTTTCTTTTGAGAAGAGAAAGGATTTGCTCTTTTGTTTTGGGGTCTAATGCTGTGGTTGGTTCATCTGCAATGAGGAGTTTGGGAGAGCAGGCAAGGGCAAGAGATAAGCTTACCCGTTGTTTCATGCCGCCACTTAGCTCGTGAGGATAGCATTTTAAAATAGCTTGTGGCCTTGGCATTTCGACAAGTTCTAAAAGAGAAAGCGCTTTTTCTTTTGGAAATTTATGAGTTGAAAGGGCCTCTTCGATCTGTTTTCCAATTGTCATGGTGGGGTTGAGGGAGGCTCCCATTTCTTGAAAAGAGATCCCAATTTTTTTTCCGCGGATTTTATTTAACTCCTTTTCTTTTAGCTGCAAAAGATTTTTCCCCTCAAAATCGATCGTCCCTTGGATTTCAGCTTGAGGAAGAAGGCGGGGGATTGCTTGAACTGTGCAACTTTTTCCACTTCCACTTTCTCCAACAATCCCCACTCTTTCTCCTTCATTTAAGGAAAAACTGACATTGCGGACGGCGCTGAT
Source organism: Chlamydiales bacterium (assembly GCA_035287065.1). GTDB lineage: Bacteria > Chlamydiota > Chlamydiia > Chlamydiales > SM23-39 > JAGWKO01. The sequence goes on from DATECD010000073.1 coordinate 6,699, forward strand.
CTTTTTTCCAAATAGGGAAAAAGAGATCGAGAGGTTTTGTACGTGAAGAAGGGGTATATCGAAACAACTTGAAGAATTGGGAATCTGACAAGGAAGTTTCCCGAAATTTTTTTCTGGAGTGAGAGAACATTGTCGAGAGACAAGGCTCGAATGAAGAAAAGAATTTCGGGGTAAAACTGATGCTGTCGGAACCCAATTATTCATGTTGTTTCGGTATATCATCGGATCCTTGGGTCTAAATGATCGCGAAGGCCATTTCCAATCCAATGAAAAGAGAAAAGGAGAAGGGAAATAACAGAAGAGGGGATCCAAAGGCGCCATGGGTAATAGCGAATAGCGCTTAAGCCGTCGCTCACTAAAATTCCAAGGCTTGCTTCTGGCGCTTGAACGCCAAGCCCTAAAAAGCTGAGGAAAGCTTCCGTAAAAATTGCAGAGGGAAATGTCAATGTGACTGCTGCGAGAATGGGGCCTATTGCATTGGGGATCATGTAATGCGTGATGATGTAGGGAGAAGAGGCGCCAATAGATCTTGCCCCGCGAATGTAGTCGAGTGTTTTAATCTGGACAAGCTGCGCTCTTGTGATGCGAGCTGTATGAATCCAGCACGTTGTCCCCATTGCAATGAGGATCGTCTCCATGCCACTTCCCCGTATGACAGTTAAAAGGATCACAACAAGAAGGTGAGGGATTGCTTGGAGAATATCAAAAAAGCGAATCATCGCCTCTTCCATAGCACCCCCTAAAAATGCGGCGAGACTCCCAAGGAGAACTCCAATAAAAAGATCGATGAAAGCGGCAAAGAGCGCGACAAAAAGAGAGAGCCTTGTCCCAAATGAAACACGGGCAAAAACGTCGCGACCGAGCTCATCTGAACCAAACCAGAATTGAGAACATGGGGGAAGGTTTCTTAATTCCAAATGGATGTCATAGGGAGAGTGTGGCGTGAGAAGTGGGCCGAAGAGACTAAAAAGGATGAAAATCAAAAGAAGGAAAAAGGCGAACTTTAGCTGTTTATCCAAATACCTTCTCCTTTTGATGGACTCTTGGGTCAAATACCCCTAAAAGGAGATCGACCGTAAAGGTTGCAGTGAGGAGAAGAGCGCTATAGAAAAAGGTGAGTCCCATGATCGTTGGATAGTCTCTTGCATGAATGCTGTGAATCATCCACTGGCCCAGACCTGGGAGAGCAAAGATTCTTTCCACCATAAAGCTTCCCGTCAAAATCTGGGCCGTTACAGGTCCAAGATAGGAAATTAAGGGTAAAAGCGCATTGGGAAGGGCATGGCGAAGGATCACTCTAGATAAGGGGATCCCTTTTGCTAGAGCCGTTTTGATGTAGTCTTGCTGAAGGATCTCGACGAGATTTGAGCGAGTCAGCCTTGCAATGTAGGCAGTTGGCAAAAGGGAGAGAGTTAGGGTGGGAAGGACTGTGTGTTCAAAATTTCCCCATCTAGCAATCGGGAAAAGGGGGAAATATACAGCAAAGAGGTATTGGAAAATGGCTGCAGCGACAAAATTGGGGACAGAGATCCCAAGTGTTGTGACAAACATCGCCCCGCTATCTTGCCATCTCCCTTTTTTTAGGGCGCTAATTGCGCCGAGTAAAAGGCCGCAAGGAATGGAAAGAAAAAGCGCTTGAAGTCCCACTTGCGCTGAAACAGGGAAGGCATCGTAGATGAGGTTCTGAACGGTTCTTCCTGAATATGTGATCGATACACCAAGGTTGCCGTGCAAGATCTCTTTCAAATAATTGATATACTGTTTCCAAAGGGGCTGATCTAAACCGTAGAAGGAGTAAAGGGAGCGGAGTACCTCTTCTGGGATCACCTGTTCGCCGATGAAAGGATCTCCAGGGATTGCATGCATCAAAAAAAAAGTGAGAGTTGCGATGACCCAAAGGGAGAAAAAGAGAAAGAGGATTTTTTTGATCCAGTACTTTAGATGCATAAGCTTGCGTTGTACTGTAACATAGATTATGATTCCGTGCGCATGTTAGACCGTAATCTTAATTTTCAGAATAAATTTCACTTTACCTCTTTAGGTTGCGCGCGCAACCTCGTTGATAGCGAAGTGATGATCGGAATCCTTTTAAAGGCGGGATTTGAAGCGACAGCAGATGCTGAAGACGCCGATTTCCTCGTCGTGAATACGTGCGGCTTTTTGGAGTCGGCGCGGCAAGAGGGGTTAGATACAATTCAGAATCTTTTCCAGGTGAAAAAGGAAAGCGGCAAAGTCATTGTTGCAGGCTGCATGGTGCGCAAGAATTTAGATCTTTTAAAAGAGCATTTTCCAGGCATCCACTACTACTTGGGATCGGGAGATGTGGAGAAGATTTTAGAGGCTGTGCAATCGGATATAGCAGGAGCCGTTCTCTCTTCTGCAAAAAGCTACTTAGAGTGGGGGGAAGTGCCGAGAACCCTTTCTACTCCTAAACATTATGCTTACCTAAAAATTGCAGAGGGGTGCAAGAAGCGATGCGCCTTCTGCATTATTCCGACAATTAAAGGGCCACTCAAAAGTAAAAGTGAAGAGCAGGTTGTCAAAGAGTTTCGGGCTCTTCGTTCACAGGGCGTATTTGAAGTGATCTTGATTGCGCAAGATCTTGGTGATTTTGGTAGAGATCGGGGAGAGAAGGGGGCTTTGACAAGGCTTTTAAAGCGCCTTACTCAAGAAGAGGGCGATTTTTGGATTCGCCTCCTTTATCTCTATCCAGATGAGATCGATCAGGAACTTGTTGATGTGATGAAAAGCGATCCTCGGATTTGCCCCTATCTCGATATGCCCATTCAGCACATCAATGATGTGATGTTGAAGGCGATGCATCGAACAACATCAAAACAAGAGATCGTAGATACAATGGCTCTTCTTAGAAAAGAGATCCCCGATGTGAAGATTCGGACGAGTTTGATGGTTGGGTTTCCAGGTGAGACAGATGAGCAGTTTGAAGAGCTCATCGATTTTTTAAAGAAAAATCCTCTTGACCATGTGGGAGTATTCCCATTTTCTTTAGAAAAAGAGGCATATGCTGCAAAACTTCCCAGTCAGATCTCTGAAGAGGTGAAGAAAAAGCGTCACGCAAAATTGATGGGCGTGCAGCAAAAATTTGTAGAGAAGAGAAACCTAGCGATGATTGGGAAAAAGCTCACCGTCATTGCTGAAGGCTACCATCCCGATTCTGAACTTCTTCTAAGAGCCCGCCACCAAGGTCAGTGTCCTGAGATCGATGGCGAAATCATCTTGAATGATTGGGGAAAAGTGGATGCGTTTGGAAAACTCTATGAAGTGGAGATCACAGGCGTTGCAGGATACGACCTTGTAGGTCGAGTGCTCTCCCCCAAAGAAAAAAAGAAGCGAACCCTCAAGGTACTAGTCAATTAGCGGTCACTGAGCATTAAAAAGAATATTTTAAAATTGAGGGAGGGCCCTTATAGCCAGTCGGAAACAAGGTTCCCATTGTTTCCCGCTGCCTTCTTGCGCCTACCTACGGCTTTGCAAAATCGTGTGCTCATCGGGGGAGCGTGTAAAACACTGCCCCCCTTCGGCGCCAAAGGCGCCCTCTTGCGCTACGATTTATGCTTTGCCGTAGCGGCGAATGGCTGCTCATAGCACTCGCGCTTCGCGC
>DATECD010000074.1:0-4970 GCA_035287065.1 Chlamydiales bacterium
CGTTTGTCTTGCACATGCTAGCGGCAATCATTTGCTTTGCTTTTTTCCTTTGGTTTTTAGAGCGGTTGCCCTCTTTTTCAGCAGACGTACTTGAGGCTATTGTGATTGGTGGAGCGATGCTCGGCGCTGGTGCTGGGATGATCATCCGTTATGGAGGATGTACAGATGGGACTGAGATTCTTGCAATTATTATCAATAGACGCAAAGGATTTACTGTTGGGCAAGTGATCTTTGTCATCAACATTTTTGTCTTTGGCGCATATGGATGGATTTTTGACGACTGGCACATTGCCCTTCGCTCATTGATGACGTATATTGTCGCATTCAAAACGATGGATGTGGTGATTGCGGGGTTAGAAGAGCTCAAATCGGTCCTCATCATGTGTTCCAAACCTGAGAAATTGAGTAAGATCATTACTCATGAATTAGGGCTTGGCCTCACCTTTTTGAAAGGGAAAGGGGGATATTCCGGTGAAGATCGAGATATCTTATTTATCATTGTGGAAAGGCTTGACCTTGCGCAGCTAAAAGAGATCGTTTTACGTGAAGATCCAAGCGCATTCATGGCCATTGAAAACCTGCATGAAGTAGCTTATGGACAAAGAGCTCGAGTCGCTCTTCGCCGCAAAAATCGTGGCCCTTTCGCAGCTCCCCGCGCTCATTAGGTCTTTGAAGTGAGTCGCAGGCTGTTGAGCCCGACGAGGAGTGTGCCCCCTTCGTGGAGGAGGACAGCTGCCCAAAGGGGGAGAAAGCCGAGAAGAGAGGGGATGCTAGCTGCTGCGATGAGAAGTAGCGCAAGGCTTATGTTTTGTCTGACAATTTTTGCCGTTTTGCGCGATTTTCCAACAAGCCAAGGCAAAAGATGGAGATCGTCGTTGAGTAAAATGACATCTGAGGCATCTATAGCGACGCTACTTCCCACTTTCCCCATTGAAATCCCAACTGTTGCTCTAGCAAGGGCAGGGGCATCGTTGATCCCATCGCCGACCATCGCAAGAGGGCCTTTTTCTAGAAGTTCGCCGATTTTCAAGAGTTTATCTTCGGGTCGTAGATTTGCATAGATTTGATCGATTCCAGCTAATTTTCCAACCTCTTCAGCGTTGTCTTGATGATCTCCCGTTAACATAACGGGGAGGAGGGAATGGGAGTTTTTGATCTCATGGATGAGATGATCGATCTTGTCGCGCACCGTATCAGAAAAGCGAAAGAGGAAAAGATCCTCTTCTACAAGGAGAAGAGCTAAGATATTACTTTCTCTTTTTTGCAGAAAAGAGTGAATATTCTTTTTTTGAGAAGGGGTAAAGCGCTCTTGGACCCTTTCAGGTAGGCCGATAAAAACAGGAACCCCTTTTACTTTCCCTTCGAGCCCAGTTCCAGGAATGGAGCGGAAATTTTCGATTAAAGAGGGAGAAAGACCTTGCTCCATTGCAAAGCGGCAAATGGCGCGAGCGATGGGGTGGATCACTTCTCGTTCCAGTCCATAAGCAATAGAGAGTGCATCGCTCACACTTATGTGGGGATTGCCAATTGGCTCAATTCCGATGCAGTTGAGCTCTCCTTTAGTCAAAGTGCCCGTTTTATCAAATGCAATGGTTTTACAGCTTGCAAGGGCATCCAGTGTCACGCCCCCTTTTAAAAGGATTCCCCTTTTTGCGCAGGCGCTAATTGCGCTAAGGTAAGCAGTGGGTGTTGCGATGATGAGCGCGCAAGGGGATGCAGCAATTAAAAAAGCTAAAGAGCGATAAAACGCTCCCTCATTTCCTAAATAGCCAATTTGGGAAAAAAGAAGGGGAAGGAAGAGGGCTAAAGCTATAGTGAAAGCGATGATACAACTTGCATAGGTGTGTCCAAAGCGATCAAGCATGCGTTGCACTTTTGGTTTTGCAACAGCTGCCTCTGTGATCAGACGGATGATGCGCGCCAAAGTAGAATCGGCACTGATCCGTTTTACCTCAAATGTTAACGCTGCATCTAGATTCCGAGTTCCTGCGACAACTTCATCGCCTGGGCCTTTTGGAACAGGGCGGCTCTCTCCTGTCAAATGGACTAAGTTGACTAAGGATTTCCCAGCAATCACAATTCCATCAAGCGGTACAATTTCGCCTGTTTGCACAAGTATTTTTTCCCCAATCTCAATCTCCCGAACTGATTTTTGAAAAAGGGTCCCATCTTCTGCAAGAAGTGTTGCAAACTTTGGGGAAAGATCGTTTAAGTTATGAAGCGCACTTTTTGCTTTTTTCGATACAGCATCTTCCATCCCATGAGAAAGCTCGAAAAGAACCAAAAGAAGCCCCCCCTCTAATCCGCTTCCGAGAAAAAGCGCTGCAAAAGCAGCCAGTGTCATTAGGACGTCGATATTGATCTCAAGATTTTTTAGATCCTCAAGGCTTGCGATGAGCGCGCGCGTCCCCACAAGGAAATAGACGCAGCACAATGCAAGTGAGGAGAGAGGCGCTGACGTAAATGAGATTGCAAAAGAAAAAGTGAGAAGAAACGCTGCGAGAAGAGAGGCTTTTAGAGGGAGATGTTTGCTATATCCTTTGGAATCTGGTGTAAGAAAAGGGCTAATGCTCTCTTCCATTCCTGAGGCAAAAAATTCATCGAATCGGTAGGGAGTCTTCATGGAAAAACTTCAGCTGAAAAAAAGGCAATAGCTAAAGCTAATGCAGCAACTGCAAGATTCCAAATCATCGCAGGGAGCTTTTCCCCTTTTTCAAAGCGAGCGACAAGAAAAGAGGTGATTGCAATGATTAATCCTGCAATGAGTGGTGTTCCCCAAGTGGGAAGGAATAAAAAAGTAGCCCATAAAAGCATACTAGAGACTAAAACTCCAATAGCTGCACCACTTGCCTGTTTTAAGGGATGTTCAAATGAACCTAAAGTAAGGCCGAGTTCTTCTTCTAGCATTACCTGTAATAATCGATTGTCATCTGCCATTAAGACATCGATCACTTCATTAAGAAGGGGACCAGAAAATCCTTTTGCGGCATAGAGAGCTTTGAGTTCCTCTTTTTCTTGAGGTCTATGATGTTCAATTTCCCAACGTTCTTCTTCAATCAATCGATGGAGCCTTTGAAGGCGCAAATACCCGAGAATGGCACTCCGTCCCACTTTCCAAAAAAGCCAACCGATGATGAGAATTAGAGAGATCCTGTGAATATTTGCATCGGGAAAGTGTAAGTTTGTAAAAAGAGTCCAAAAAAGGAGCAAGAGGAAAGCGGTCTCTTTTGCTGCGTCGGCTCCTGCGCTATAGTGGCCTGGTAATTCTGTTCCATGGATTTCAGAAGAGGCAAGTTTCCCTTTAATCCGCGCATCGATGACGTGTTGTAAAGCCTCTTTCCCTTTGAAATGCGGATGTTTCATCATTTTTTTAAAGGCTTTAAAACGGCGATTTCCTCTTCGAGATAAGGATGGAGCGCGCGTGGGATATGGATCGATCCATCGGGCTGCTGGTTATTTTCTAAAAGAGCAACCATGAGACGGGAAGTTGCAAGCCCAGAGCCATTTAGCGTATGGACGTAGTGGAGTTTTTCTTGCCCTTTTCGATATCGGATCTCAGCTCTACGAGATTGAAAGTCGGTGCAATGTGAGACAGAAGAGACTTCATAGTAGCGATTTTGCCCAGGTAGCCACACTTCAATATCAATTGTTTTGGCTGCAGCAAAAGACATATCTCCTGTGACGAGCAACATGTTGCGATAATGGAGCTCTAATCCTTGCAAGACTTCTTCTGCAGAAGAGAGCATTTTCTCATAGATTGCAGCGCTCTCTTCAGGTTTTGTAACGGCGTATAGTTCCACTTTGTTGAATTGATGCATTCGGATGAGTCCTCGCTCTTGTGTTCCTGCAGCGCCTGCTTCTCTTCGGAAGCAAGGGGTGTAGGAGGTGTAGAGAATCGGAAGGTCTTTTTCTTCTAGGATTTCTCCACTATGCATTCCTGTTAAAGAGGCCTCAGCTGTAGGGATGAGATAGAGATGATAATCTTCGTCGCGAATTTTGAAGAGTTGCTCTTCAAATTTGGGGAGTTGTCCTACGCCAAACATTACTTCTTTGCGAACAAGAAGGGGAGGAATCACTTGCGTAAATCCATTTTTCCGATGGATATCGAGCATATAGTTGAGAAGGGCCCATTCAAGGCGGGCTCCCATTCCCTTATACAAAGGCCAACCTGATCCAGATAGTTTTGTTCCGCGTGGGAAGTCGAAGAGATTTAGCCCTTCATTGAGTTCCATGTGGTTGCGAAAGGGGAAAGAAAAGGAGGGCTTTTCTCCTACCATTTTGATGCAGACATTTTCTTTGGGGTCGAGTCCTACGGGGATTTCCTCCATGGGGAGGTTGGGGAGCATGCTCTCTTTTTTTAAAAATTCCTCTTCTAACTTATGGATCTCAGGGTCTAAGTTAGCGATCTTCTCTCCTAAAGCGCCCATTTCCTGGAGAAGAGCGGAGGCATCCTCTTTTTTTTGTTTTTTGTAGCCGATCTCTTTGGATGCGGCATTTTTTTGGGATTTCAGTTTTTCCACTTCGGTCTTCAAGGAACGGATTTTTTCATCGAGTTCAAGAAGGGGAGAAAGGGTAATTTCTGGGATTTTCGTCTGGAGCTTGCGTTCAATTGTCGCGAAGTCTTTTCGAATCTCTTTAAAGTCAAGCATAGGGTACCTAAAATGAAGAAAAAGCCGACTACGATCCTACCAGGATATGGAAACAAAATTCAATATAATGATCAAAATAGCAATTGAATCTTATTTTCATTTTTAAGGCGAGAGGAAGGCTCCTCTCGCGCTCTCCTCAAGGTGCTGCAAAGCAGCCAGAATAAGATTGTCGGGGCAAGCCCCCATATGCATTAAGCTAACTTCCTTAAGTTGCTGGCAGTGAAGGAAAAATTATAATATTAAAAAAAACATTGATAAACTTCTCCACCGTAACACGACAAAATGCACGATGGAGAATAAGATGCGCGATCTTGAGAAGAT
>DATECD010000075.1:0-14271 GCA_035287065.1 Chlamydiales bacterium
GGAAAGAGAGACTCTCCCCACGCCTGCCCGCATCATAGCAACTCTAGAAGAAGTACTTCGCTAAAAGGTTGAACAAGGATTTTTTCTATGCCCTTTGTTGTCACAATGCCAAAACTTTCTCCGACGATGGAAGAGGGAGTCATTGCGAAATGGCATAAAAAAGAGGGAGATCTTGTAAAAGATGGAGATCTTCTTATTGAAGTTGCTACTGACAAGGCAACTGTTGAATACAACGCGCTTGATGGGGGGTTCTTAAGAAAGATCATTGTCCCAGAAGGGGGAAAAGCTGCAATCAACGAACCTGTTGCTGTTTTTTCTGCAACTTCTGATGAAGAAATTGGGCCCTATTTAGCGCAGCTCTCTTCAAAAAAAGAGGAGACAAAAGCGGCACCTCTTCCTTCAACTCTAACGGTAACCATCTCTGAAGAATCAAAAGGGCTCTCTACTGAGAGAGTGAAGGCCTCTCCTTTAGCAAAAAAACTGGCTAAGCAACAAGGGATCGATCTGACAAAAATTCAAGGATCGGGTCCTCGAGGAAGAATTGTAAGTTGCGATCTAAAGAGGGAGCAAACGGCTTCCACAACAGGAGCTGGTACTTACCGAGAAGTGCCCTTAACTCCAATGCGCAAAGTGATTGCGCAAAGATTAACCGAAGCAAAAGCAACGATCCCTCACATTTACGTTCGGCAAGAAGTCGATGCACTTCCTTTATTTGAGATGCGTCAGCAACTCATTGAAGGGGGCGGGGAAAAAATCAGTTTCAATGATTTTGTGATTAAAGCCTCTTCTTTAGCTCTTCTTGACCATCCGATGCTCAATAGTGGTTTCCATGCAGTAAGCCAAACAATTCTCCTTTTCCAAACAGTTGATATTTCGATCGCAGTGACTGTGCCCGGTGGACTTATGACACCGATTGTCCGCAATGCAGACACGAAAACTCTTTCTGAAATTTCCTCAGAGGTAAAACAGCTTGCTGCAAAAGCCAAAGAGGGAAAATTAAAACCCGAAGAATATCAGGGCGGTTCCTTTACGATCTCCAATCTCGGCATGTTTGGAATCACCGATTTTTGTGCCATTATCAACCCACCTCAAGCTGCAATCCTTGCAGTGGGGGGAATCGATGATACTGTGCGTGTGAAAAATGGGCAGTTTGTCCTCGGCAAGAAGATGAACCTTGTTCTTTCAGCCGACCACCGCGTTGTCGATGGAGTAGAGGCCGCTCAATTTTTAAAATCAATTCAGAAGTATTTAGAAAATCCGGCTATTCTTTGCAACTGTTCATGATGCTAACTTTTTCTCGGTGGGCTCGGCGGTTAATTTTTACCGATTAATGCAACAACGCCTTTCCAATTGCATAATAAAAAATGCCATGTTGTGTTAACTCTTTAGGATCATAGATGTTGCGCCCATCTATGATGATCTGCTTCTTCATGGAATTTTTTATTAAGTTGAAATCGAGATGATAAAATTCTGGCCATTCCGTGAGTACAACTAAGAGCTCTGCATCCTGAATCGCTTGTTCTTTTGATTGGCAAATTGTGATGTGCCCCTCATGTTGGAATTTCTCTGTGACATGGGCTCCTGCTACTGGATCATAAGCCTGAATTTTTGCACCTGCTTTGATTAAAGCTTCAATCAGATCGCAGCTAATCGAATCTCGTATATCATCCGTATTCGGTTTAAAGGCAAGTCCCCAAATTGCTATGATTTTATTTTTAACATCGTTCTCGCAGAGAGAAAATACTTTGCTAATAAAATATTTTTTTTGATTTTCGTTAACATCAAGAACTGATCTCAATAGAGCTGGGCAATAGGATTGCTCTTCAACTTGATAGATGAGTGCCTTTAAATCTTTTGAAAGACAGGATCCCCCAAAGCCACAACCAGGATTTGACATGGATCGCCCAATTCTTGCATCTGCTACCGTTCCATGAATGACATCTATGATATCAGCTCCTGTTAACTCGGCTATCCTGCTGATTTCATTCATGAAGCTTATTTTGGTAGCTAAAAATAAATTAGAAGCATATTTGGTTAGTTCTGCAGAGGAAGAACTCATCTGAATAGAGGGTACATTTTTGGGAACGGTTATAGGGGCATAAAGCTCTTTGACAACGTTAAAGGCAAAGTCGTCATCTGTCCCTATCACAATGCGATCTGGATTTAGGAAATTTTGTACAGCTGAACCCTGTGCTAGAAATTCGGGACATGAAACAACCCGAACAGAAATGTTCTTACCGCATTTATTTAAGATCGCATCGATTTTACTTTTCACTTGATTTGCCGTCCCTACTGGCACTGTTGATTTAGTGATCACAATAAAAGATTCCTTGGCGTGTATACTTAAGTTTTCTATTGCGGAAAACAGGTAACTAAGATCGGCCATCCCATTTGCTGTTGCAGGAGTTCCCACGCATACCATATATGTATTACAAAAGGAGATGGCCTCTTGCAGGTCCGAGGTAAACGCAAGGCCATTTTTTAAGGCCGATGCCAATATCTTATCTAAATCAGGTTCAAAAAGGACGTTTTTTTGTTGAGTAAGTTTCTTGATTTTCTCTTCATCAACATCATAACAAATGACTTGATGACCAATATGGGTAAAACAGGCTGCCGAGACGAGACCGACATATCCAGCCCCAAAAATGCTAACTTTCATAAATTTTGGTCATACTATAGATGAAAATTACAGACAAGATAATATCGTGCTGATAAGTAATGGTTTAATGACAAGGCGGATTTGTGTTTTATTAGCATACTTAGTTGTCTATGCTACTGTCTATGCAGAAGACTTGGGTGGACACAATGTTGAACTTGCAAAACATCTTCGCGTATTTGAAGCGAATCGCGAGTTTCAACTTGCTCTTGATCTAAATCCCCATAATAATATTTATCGCAGTCAGTATGCTTGGCATTTACAGGCATTTTTTTTGATTGAAGAGGCATTGTATCAGTTTAATCTTCTTCTGCCTCTAGAACCCGATAAGAGACTTTTGTATCAAGTAATTGGATGGGATACCCATACTCTTGGGCAGTGGGACGAATCTATTTCAGCTTTTTCTCATATCTACTCTATTCCTAATCTTACTCTTAGCTATCAGTTCATGATCATTAACAAACTTTTTCGCAATGAACAACTTGCTAAAATTGATGAATGGGAAAAATCTTTGCAAGATGCAAATCCAGATAACGCTCTCGAAATTAAAAAACAAATCTTTGAGTCTTATACTTATATCGGTGATTTGAAACAAGCTGCTCGTCTCAGTTCAGAAATCCTATGCGAACATCCCGATGAATATATGGTCCGTTATCGTTATGCCCATCTTTTATATCAAAAAAAGAATTATTCTGACGCTCAAACTGAGTTCAATATATTGATTACAGAGCTCCCTAACAATGCCTTCTTGTATTGGAGTTTGGGCCAATTGTTAGAGGAAATGGAAGATTATTTATCTGCTAAAGATGTTTATCAAATGGCGCTACAGTTGGATGCAAATCCAAGAACAAAATGGGCTGTTGCAAGAATTTTATCTAAGCTTCAATCTTGCTCAAATGCCCTTGACCTCGCAGATAAGATTGCTGTAGAGCCATCGAATTCTCTTCTTGCCACTCTTTCTGAGGCAGAAATCTATCTAGACTGTGAAGATTATGCAAATGCGGCTGATCGTTACAGAAAGATCCTTAGCGACTACCCCTATAACCAAAAAGCACTTTGGGGATTGCTCAAGACCTCTACCCACACCAGAAATTCAGAGGATGCAAGACTAAGCTATACAAAACAGCCTATTGTCCAATTCGAAACCCCTTTGCAAAATCGACTCGCTGAATTTTATCGCCAACCAGAAATAATTCTTCCAGCTGAATATTATCACGATAGTACTACATTTAGCCGCTTTTCTACGGGTCCTAATTATAATACTTATGTCATTAAAAACACTCGATCAAATGTGAAAGCTTACTATACTCTGTTTACTAAAACGCATTTCGATGAAATCAATCGAGGAAGTGTCTCTCTGACATTTGACTCATTGTTTAATAAATATTTAGAGGGACATATTGAATTACTTGGGAACTTTTACAACCATTTGCAACACAATCCCATGCCAAGTGGTCAACCTCTTGATTCAAAATCTGTTTTTAATTATCACCTCCATCTTATTTATCATACACTTCCTGTATTTACGGTAGATCTAGGCTATGACTATTATGATGTGATTGATACCGTCCCCCCTTTCTACAATCCTGTTTATAACTATAGCAATCAAATTGGAGCCACTTCTTTAAATATTCGAACAAATGATTTAACTTTATTTCTAAATTTTAATAAGGGACCTGTTTACGCAAACGCCACTTTTGTTTATGGACAATATTCGGATCACAATGTGAAAAATACTCGATATGCTAGAGCTGGATATCGTTTTTCTGATCGACCTTCTAGTACTGTTTACTATAATTATTTTTATCTCGATTTTCAAAAACCAGCCTCTTTATTTAGTCAAAACGGTTTTATCGAGAGCGCCTACTATGATCCAATAAATTTTGAAGTGCATGAAATGGGTGCCGATACTAGCTACGACATCTCTGCATCCATGCAGCTAGGAGGAGAAGCTGCTGTAATCTACGTTCCAAAATGTAGGAATTCTGGCTGCGCAGCCTTTGGCTATTTCAGATATTTGTTTTCAGATCGCTTCTCATGTCGAGTTGACTTGCGCTTCTATTATCAACGTCAAGGAGTCTTACGAACAGGCCTTACAGGGGATTTTCATGCAGAAAGTGCGAGTTTGAAGGTCAATTATGAATTTTAAGAGGGATAAAATGAACAACAAACACGCTCTTATTACAGGAGGTGCTGGTTTTATTGGATCACATCTGGCAGATAAGCTCATTGAAAGAGGATTTGATGTTACCATACTGGATAACTTACTTCCTCAAGTCCATCAAGATGATGTCAAAGATGCGCGTGACTGGCCTGATTACCTAAATCCAAAAGCGCGTAAAATCAAAGCAGATATTCTTTCACCAAATGTGTTTGAAAAAGCGTTAGAAGGAGTGACTCATCTCGTTCATTTAGCAGCTTCTGTGGGTGTGGGACAAAGCATGGTTCATATTGTCGACTATACTCGTAATAATACTTTGGCTGCAGCAGTCATTCTTGAAACTCTTGCAAAAGGCAAGCATACAATTGAAAGAATGGCTGTCGCTTCATCGATGTCAATTTATGGAGAAGGCGCCTATTTTTCTTCAAAAAATAATTGTATCATTGCTCCACCCCCAAGAGAAATGGATCAAGTGCAAGAGAAAAAGTGGGAGGTGTGTAAGGATGGTGAAACATTGATCTCGATTCCTACCCATGAAAGTAAATCTCTTATGCCCGCTTCGATTTATGCCATTAACAAGCGTGATCATGAAGAGATGTTTCTCGTCATGGGGAAAGCATTGCATATTCCAACAGTTGCGCTCCGAATATTTAATACCTATGGGTCTAATCAAAGCCCTTCTAATCCCTATACCGGCGTTGTAGCCATTTTTATTTCTCGGTTGCTCAATGATCTACCCCCTTTGATTTTCGAAGATGGGAAGCAGATGCGCGATTTTGTGCATGTTAATGATGTAGCGCAAGCTTTTTCCACTGTCTTGGAATGTGATCAAAAGTTATGGGATGTCTTTAATGTAGGCAGTGGAAAACAGATAAGCATTTATGCTATAGCCAAACTCCTCGCCAAGATATTAAATAAGAAGATTGAGCCTGAAATTTTAAATCACTATCGCATGGGTGATATTAGGCATTGTTTTGCAGATATTACCAAAATGGAACAGGTATTTGGATTTAGGCCGAAAATCGATCTTGAAGAGGGGATGACAGAACTTGTGAAATGGGTAAAAAAATGCCCTAAGCCTATTGATAGGATGCAGGAAAATATTTCAGAATTAAAACAAAAGAAATTGATCATTTAGAATGTACGATTGTAATTCTCTTTTCCAAACCATACTGCATGTTTTTTATGGATTTTTTCAAGTCGTCTATTTAATTTCTTTCTTAACCGATCTCTATATTCTCACACGTCCTAAGGACATTGTAGATATGAAAGAATTGGTTTTATTAGGTGAAGATGATTATCCTTTTATTATTCTTCTGTATCCCGTTCTTAAAGAGCCTAAGGAAGTAATGAAGACTTCTTTTCGATCCATGGCTAAATTAAATTATCCTAAAAACCGTTTTCGTATTATCTCTATTCCTAATACAGATGATTTAACAACCATTCAAAGCCTTAAAGAACTCCAAAAAGAATTTGCTTTTCTTGAAATCATGGAAATCCCTCCTACAACAGATCCCTCTTGGCATGTCGTTTGGGACAATTGGGATCAAAATAAAAAAGCGTACTGGTGGCACGTGGGTAAGCATGCAAAAAATCCCAATTTACCTCCTAAAAAAACAAGACAACTTATCTATGCATTTTATCATCTTGCCAAAGAAACAAAAGGGGATTTTCTATTGAATTATATTGACGCTGACACGTGTTTGCCCGTTGACCATTTTCTTGCGGCTGCAGTCGGAATTCGGCACTATGATGTTTTACAAGCAACGAATATCGCCGGTAATCTCAATGATAGCTTAGCAGCGAGCTTTCATGCTCTCGATCACCTCATTTGGGATGGGTATAAATACCCACACTTATCAGCTCATGGTAAACATCCATATTGGGTTCTTGGAAAAGCTCTATTTTACAAAGCATCTGACCTACTGGCCTTAGGTGGCCTTCATCCTTGGATGGCTATTGAAGATCCCGAAATAGGACTCAGATTGTGGAAGAATGGGAAAAGGCTTGGAATCATTGAAAAACCGGTTATCGAAGAAGTGCCACGCACCTTTAGAGGGGGCATTGTGCAACGAAAGAGATGGGTCTGTGGCTTTTTTCAAACACTATCAGAACCAATGGAGAGGCTAAACATGACATTTGGCCAAAAACTTTTAGCCTGGTCCAACTTTGTTCCTTGCCTATTGCTTTGGACGAATGTTTTTTCTTGGCCTTTTTCTCTTTGGGCTTTTATTGGCTACTTACATGGTTATCCATGTTTGTCTCCATGGCTAATCTATATGAGCCTATTTAATATTGCATCTGCTGTCACTATGCTGCTCTCAATTTTTGTGATTATCCTGGTTAGAACTTGGCTTGTTCTGGGTACTTGGCGCGCACGGTTTTGGTATATGTTGCGAATCAATCCTCTGACCGCTATTTTCTGGTGGATGCTATGGATTATTCCTCTATGCCTTGGTTTTAATATGTTTCGCAAGGATGGCGGTCTTGTTTGGGTAAGAACAACGAAAGTGAATGCGAATGTCCATCTTTTTAAAAATAAGGTCGTTCAATGGTTTCACCATGTAGGGGGTCGTTAAACAACAACTTTTAAAGTTTCTCAGGGAAAAAAGTCATTCATCTATTGAGGATTTTTCCTTGTAGAGAGTTTTCAATCTACTACTGCGGAAAAATTCTCAAAATCTGAACGACTTTTTCACTGACAAACTCTAAAATTTATTATTTAACAACCCCTAGGATTTAATAAGAAGGTATGAAACGAGCATTAGTGACAGGTGGAGCTGGTTTTATCGGCTCATTTCTTTGTGAGAAGTTATTAACTTTAGGCTATAGCGTTTTTTGTGTTGATGACCTTTATTCTGGAAATCAAAATAATATAAAGCATTTAAAAGAAAATGATAATTTTGTTTTTTTTATATCCGATGTGACAACTCTATTTGAACTTGAAGTCGATGAAATTTATAACTTAGCCTCTCCTGCCTCTCCAAAAGATTACCAAGCAAACCCAATGTACACCATTAAGACAGGTGTTGATGGAGCCATTCGCATGGCATCTTTAGCGCAAAAGCTGAAATGTAAACTCTTTCAAGCCTCAACATCAGAGGTTTATGGAGATCCTCAGATCCATCCACAACCTGAATCCTATTGGAGAAATGTCAATCCTATTGGGGTAAGGGCCTGCTACGATGAAAGCAAACGCCTTGCGGAATCGATTTTATTTATCTATTACCGTGAGCAGCATTTTCCCTTAAAAGTGGGACGTATTTTTAATACTTATGGGCCTAGGATGGCTTGTGATGATGGTAGAGTGATCACAAATTTCATCAATCAAGCGATATGCAATAAGGATATCACGGTCTATGGAAATGGTTTACAAACGCGTTCGTTTTGCTACATCAGTGATCTTGTTGATGGCATGATCAAATTTATGGGTTCTTCTGATGAGATAACAGGGCCAATGAATCTTGGGAGTCAATTTGAATATTCCATCTTAGAAGTTGCGGAAACAATCATTAAACTCACAGGATCAAATTCCAAAATTATTTTCCAAGAGCTCCCAGAGGATGATCCAGTCAAACGTCGTCCCGACATCACTTTAGCTAAAAATCTGCTTCAATGGGAACCGAAAGTCTCTCTTGAAGAGGGCCTAATTAAAACAATTGCCTATTATACCGAAATATACCGCTCGTGATTCAAGAATCGGCATCGATATGCTTGGCGTTGGCGTCGGTAAGATCGGGTGGGAAGAAGTTGGACTTAACTTCGAGAAAATCGTAAAGGAGTTGGAAATAGCTCTCCTTTAAATAAATTTGCGTTTCAAAGTTCCAAATGAAGAATTTTTCATTTTTGATGATGTCAGACAAGATATTTTTAGACATTTCTTGATCTGAGATTGCGTTATCTTTCGTCCGTTTGAATCTCTTTTTTTTTGAAGTTTTGATGATGTTGACATCTCTTGTTGTGAGGATGAAATAGCGGTCGTAATCGGCAAATGTCTTTTGAAACCAAGCAAGATCATAGAACTCTTTGCCCGCTGGCTGAGAAAGATGGAGAATAACAACATCGTCTCCTAGATCGCCGTTCCATTTGCGCCCCGACCATTCTTTATAAATGGGATCTTTTCCTACGACGTGGGCGATCACACGAGCTATGAACGTGCTCCCTGAAGATTCAGGGCCTGAGATGATGTACGCCTTTTTTTGCTCAGCAAAAAGGGTAAGAGAGAAGAAGAGGAAAATAAGTTTAAGTGTTTTGCTTGTCACTGCAGGTAGGCTTCATCTCTTTTTTAATCAGCTTGCGGAGCTTGGCTTCTCGGATATTGAACTCATGCATGGGGATTGCTGGGGTGCCGCGGTAAGGGCCGCTTTTGAGAAGAGATTTGCTTACGCCACTTTGGCTTGAGACCATCACTTTGTCGTGGAGTTCTACGTGGCCGACAATGCCCACTTGCCCACCTAAAAGGACAAAGTTTCCTGTCTTAGAAGAGCCTGCGATGCCCGCTTGGGCAGCAATCATGTTGTATTCTCCGATCTCGACATTGTGGGCAATTTGGCAGAGATTATCGATTTTGGTCCCTTTACGGATGATTGTCGCTTTAAATCTTGCGCGGTCGATCGTTGTGTTGGCGCCAATTTCTACATCTTCTTCAAGGATCACTGTACCTAGCTGTTCAAGCTTTTGATAACGACCCATTGGATCGGGGATGAATCCGAAGCCGCAAGAGCCAATGACAGCTCCCGGCTGCAAAATCACACGATCTTTGAGATGGCATCGTTCTCGTACGGTAGAAGAGGCGTGAAGGATACAGTCCATCCCAATTGTCGATTCATACCCAATGGAGACGTGGGGCCCTAGTTGAGTGCCTGAACCAATAGTGACATCTCGGTCAATCACTGCGTAGGGTCCAATGGAAACGTTTGCTCCAATGGTTGCTGTTTCATGAATGACTGCTGTTGGGTGGATGCCGATAAAACCACTTCGGCCTTTTGGAATAAAAAGTTCTGCAATGTGTTGAAACGCCCGAGAAGGATCTGAGGAGATGAGATAATTTCTCCCTTCCAAAAGGGGCGTGTCAGGAGAAACGCAAATCACCCCGGCTTTTGACGTGATGATCGCATCTCGGTAGCGCGGATTCGAAAGAAAAGAGGCATCCTCAGGAGTTGCTCCCTCTAGGGTATCGATCCCAGAGATGGGTACCCTTAAGTCTCCAACCAGTCTTGATTCAGTTCTCTTTGCAAGATCTGCAAGAGTGAAGAATGCCATTCTTTTTTCTATTGATTGTCTAGATTATCTGTGCTCTCTTTCAATTTTTCTGCCTCAAGTTCAAAGGCTTTATCCATCTCTGCAATCACAAAACTTGTCACATCAAGGCTCGGTTGCACATAGAAGCACATATCTTCATTGATCACATATGTGAGATGTTTTTCTTTGGCAACTTTCTCTGAAGCCACTTCTGCAGCTGCGCGAATCTTATAGACTACCTGATAGTTCGCTTGGTTCATCATTTGATGGAACTGCTGCTGGTACATCATGAGTCTTTCTTGCAAAGATTCTTGCTTATTTCTTAGCTCCTCTTCTGCTTTTGGAGAAAGGCTATCGAGATAGTCAGTATCTTCAAATTTTGCAGAAATTTCTTTCAGCTCTTTATCTGTCGATTCAATCATAGAAGAAAACTGACGTCGAAGCGTCTCTAAATTTTCTTGCTCGTGGAGTCCTGTTTTTGACTCAGTAACGCAAGAGCCAAAATTGACAACCCCGATTAGAGGATCATTTGCCGCCGAAAGGGCAGCTGCTGCGACCATCGCAGCGGAAAAACAATATTTATACATAGTCACTCCTTAAAGTTAAAATTGTCCCCCCATTGAGAAGAAGACTTTTTGCCATTTATGGTGATGCCGATCATATCGGTTGAAGGGGATCCCCCATCCTACCATGATTGGCGCTCTATTTCCAAGATCGATTCGAATTCCAGCTCCAGCTGTCGGTCGTATGTGGCTCACTGCAAACGCATCAAAAGAGACACTTCCCACATCCACGAACCCAAACACATCGAGCATTCGTAAAATTTCGTAGTTGTATTCTAAAGAGAGAAGACTTGAGGAAAGCCCCCCCTTTGGAGTCCGAGTTACATGAAGTCTTCCTGTCCAATCGCGCAGGTGAATCATAGGGCCAATGCTAAAGGGCTGGTAACCGCGGACTGTTGCTTCGCCACCGAGAAAGAACCGTTCGCTATAGGGAACATGTTCGCGGTCCGTTTTCCCAAAAGGAATCATGTATTTGAATTCAGCGCGGAATTTAAGGGTCCCTTTTTTAGAGACAGGAAAGTATAAAGAGTTCAGATAGCTAGTTTTGAAGAATTGATAATTTCCTCCCACTCCAGCCATTTCTGTCTCAAAATAGGAGCGCCATCCGCGGTGTGGTTTTATAGGACTATTTGTTGAGTCATAGCTTGCGTTCCAGCTGATAGCGGAGATGAGGCCATTTTGGTTTACAACGTTCTGTTGCGCATCAAAAGACTCTTCAGCAACTGAGGAATTGTCGTATGGATTCATGTCGAGATTGTCGCGAGAGTGGCGGAAGCGCTGTCTTACCCCAGTTGTCCAGTAGTTGGAAAGGGGGTAGCTTGCATTGATCGAGCCGCCATATGTTTTGACAGTTGTATTGTCTTGGAGGGTGCTGTACGTCTGCGATAGTTCAACACCTAAACGCCAGAGGCTGTCGTTGACATAAGGATCCATCCAGGAGACTAAGATATTATTTTGTTGTTGTCCGATGGTTCCTCGGACGTGAAAAAATTCCCCTCCACCTCGTAAATTCGGAAGTTTCCCTGCAAAGGCCTTTCCGATTCCGCAAATGTTAAAGTTTCTCTCTGTCAGATCAAGGCCGCCGAATACTTCATCAGTTGAGTTAAAACCCATGAAAAGGCTCACATTCCCTGTGCTCGTCTCTTCCACTTCAATATAAACATCTCGAAAGTTCGTACCGAGTTCTGCATCTTCGCTACTTCGAACTGCATAGACGTTGACACTTTTAAAGTAGCCAACTGCCTCCAAGCGCTCTTGAGTTGCTTTGAGTTTTCTCGCATCGAAAGTTTCTCCCGGGACAAGTAAAGATTCCCGTAGGATCACATTGCTTTCAGTAGAGGTGTTGCCGAAGATATGGATGAGGCCGATTTTGTACTGTTCTCCCTCATCAATTGAGTAAGAGACGTCAAAAACGGGCTCATTTTCCCGTAAATTAGCTTCAAACTGCACGCTTGCGTCGATGTAGCCTTTCTGCCCATAGAGATCTTTAATCGCTTGACTCGTTTCGCGCATTTTTTCAGGGGAAAATGGGCTTCCTTGGGTGAAAAGGATCTTTTTTTCAATGTCGCTTGTGGAGATGAGCTGATTCCCTTCAAAAGAGACTGTTCCGAACTGATAGAGTTGCCCTTTTTCTGCGACAATATCGATGATCAGTTTGCCAGTTGCTGGATCTTCCGTTCGTTCGATTTCCACTTTGGCATCTGCATACCCTTCATTGTGCAAGAAGTTGAGTAAGGTCATTCGGTCTTGTTCGAGGAGTTCATCCCGATAGATGCCAGTTCCTGTCATCCAGCTCATGAGGAAGTTGTATTTTTTTAAGTAAATTTGTTCCCGAAGCTCTGCCTCTTCATCTTTCGTAAATCCAGTGAAGCGAATCTCCTTGATATAGCCTGGATGTCCCTCATAGATGTGAATGACGATATCGACCTGATTGCAATCATCGAGGGGAAGGACAGAATAGGAGAGTTGAGACTCAAAGTACCCTTTTTTAAAGTAATATTCTTTCAGCTTGTTGAAGGACTTATTGAAGCTTGCTCGATTGAAGACCGTGTTTGGCTTTACATCGAGTTCAGTTTGGAGAGTTGAGATCTTGAACTGCTGATTGCCTTCCCACTCAATCTGATGGATAATGGGGCGTGGCCAAATTTTAATCTCGATATAGACTTGACCATCTTTTAACCGCATAGAGGGCTCCACACGGTCGTACTCTTCTGAGAGCGCCTTCAAGTCACTATCGAAAGTTTGTTGAGAAAAAAGATCGCCGCGCTGTGTTTTCATGCGCGATAGGATCGGAGCAGGATCGATCGAATGTTCGCCGCGGCATTCGACAGTGATCTCTATTTGACCTACCCGTTTTTCATCGTAGAACTCAGCACTCCATAGAGGTGAGACGACGGGGGCCGCTAGAGTTGCAAAGAGGATAAAGAAAAAAAACCAATGCATGTTCAAATTTCGTCGGACGCTCAATTATAAGGGAAGGCGCTTTTGTTTAAAGTTAAAAGTTCAAAACGTCTGTCTTCCGGATAGCGCGCGGGTGAGAGTTCCGCTATCAATTGCCTCTAAACTTGAGCCAACTGGGAGCCCAAAAGCGAGGCGAAAAATTTGGAGATTTGGGCGTGAAAGGCGTTCTTTTAAGTAAAGCGCAGTTGTGTCTCCTTCAAGTG
This sequence comes from Chlamydiales bacterium, assembly GCA_035287065.1. GTDB lineage: Bacteria > Chlamydiota > Chlamydiia > Chlamydiales > SM23-39 > JAGWKO01. Next base: position 13,285 of record DATECD010000075.1, read on the forward strand.
TTGAGTCAAATGCGATGATCAGTTCTTGCACTCCATTTTCTGTAAGTCTCTTTTCTATGCGATCGAGGCGAAGCGCATCTGTATGGCGGCCATCAAGAGGGGAGAGGAGGTGTTCGATGACGTGATAAAGGCCGTAATAAGACCTTGTCGCTTCAATGGAAAAGGGATCTTTTTGTGAAGAGACAAGGCAGAGTTGGTGGCGATCTCTCTTCTCATCTTTGCAAAAAGGGCATACGCCCTGTTCTGTGAGGCAGCTGCATTCTGGACAGGGGGGGAGTTTGTCTTGGACTTGAGAGAGGAGGTTGGCAAATTCTTGTAAGGTTTTTTTAGACCATCCCAAAAGATCAAATGCGAAGCGCTCAGAAGTCCGTGTGCCAACTCCTGGCAGTTTTCTTAAAAGAGAGGCTAAAGTCAAAAGTTCTTTTGGGAGCTTATGCATGGAAAAGGGGAGAATATCAAAAGAAAAATGGGATGTCAAAATCTAGCTCTTTAATGGGATTTCGGCTAGACTTTGCATCAGTTCATTAACTTTAGGAAAAATTTTTTGAAACAAGCAAAAATCATAGGGACAGGTTCTTATCTCCCAGAGAGAGTTCTGACAAATCAGGACTTAGAGAAAATGGTGGAGACCTCTGATGAGTGGATCGTAACGCGCACTGGAATGAGAGAAAGGCGCCTTGCAAGGGACGATGAATATGCCTCTTCTATGGGGGCAATCGCTGCTCAAAGAGCGATTGCAGATGCGGGGAAAAAGCCAGAAGAGATCGATTTTATCCTCGTTGCGACACTGACTCCCGATTATATTTTTCCTAGCACGGCCTGCTTGATTCAGCATGCAATTGGAGCGAAAAAGGCGGGAGCTGCTGACCTTCAAGCTGCTTGCAGTGGGTATCTTTACGCTCTTTCGATTGCAAAAGCGTTGATTGAAGCGGGAACCTATCGAAATATTTTAATTGTCGCAGCGGAAAAGCTCTCATCGATTACAGA
>DATECD010000076.1:0-10812 GCA_035287065.1 Chlamydiales bacterium
GCCTTTAGCCGCCTCAAACGAATCTTGTAACTGGCCATCAAGAACTTTATAGAAAAGACGCATCAACTTAAAGATAGAAATGACTTTCATGAAGCCAGTTGCTGCAAATAAATCGCGAGATTCTTCTGGAGTTGTCGTTAAAGAAAGGTCTCCTCCAATGGGTTGGAATGGTAAGGAAAACCTCTCTGTAAAGGCTCTAAATTTCTCATGCGTTGCCAAAACAACATCATGACCTTCGCTCTTAAGCTTGCTGCCCAATGCGACAAAAGGAGCGACATCCCCTTGACTGCCTACGCATAAGACACAGATTCTCATCGGCCAAAAGGTCTTTTCCGTTTAAAGGAAAAGGAAGAATTCTTCGGGGGATACTTCTTTTTCCCAAAGAACTGTCCCGGTTTGTTTTTAGGGCGTTCTTTGACCGTGGGCTCTAATCCTGGGATTGTCAAGATCGCTGCTTCTTTATTTGTGAGCGTTGCGATTTTATCTATAAGGGGGCGATCTTTGGCCAAAGCGAAGGAAAGGGCTGTCCCTTTTGATTCTGCTCTTCCTGTTCGTCCGATACGGTGAATGTAGTCTTCAATATTGGCTGGGAGATCGAAGTTGATGACATACCCAATTGTTGGAACATCAATCCCTCTTGCAGCAACATCTGTTGCTACAAGAATCTCAATTGTCCCTTCTCGCAATTGTCGAATCGTTCTCGTGCGTCTTCTTTGGTCTAAATCCCCATGAAGAATCCCAACAGAAAAACCGTTTTCTTTCAGTTTTTCACCTAACTCCTCTGTGAAAAACTTTGTCGCAGTAAACACAATGGTTTGTTGAGGAAGAATGGTTGGCAAAAGATGATCGAGTAAACGCAACTTATGTTGAAGATTATCAGCAAAGTAAAGCGCCTGCTCAATATTTTCATGCCTTTTTGTCGCTTGCCCTAAGTTGATATGGCAAGGGTTCTTCATTAAGCTTTTCGCGAGATTTAAGACCGCTTTTTCAAAGGTCGCTGAAAACATCACCGTCTGCACTCCCTTAGGAAGATGAGAGGCGATATGCTCTACAGGTTTTACAAAGCCCATATCGAGCATGCGATCCCCTTCATCAAGGACAAATAGCTGCACTTGAGAAAAGTTGATGCGACCCCGTTCCATGTGGTCCATGAGTCTGCCAGGTGTTGCAACTAAGATTTCATAGGGCCTAGAGAGTTGCTTAATTTGGTCAGGATAGGGAGATCCTCCAAATAGGCAAACGGTTTTCACCTTCTCCATATATTTGCTATATTTTACCGCTTGCGCAGCCACTTGCATGGCAAGTTCACGCGTGGGAACCAAGATCAAGACTTTTGGCCCGATGCTTTTGGAAGCAGGAGCTGTTTTAATCTTGTGAAAAGCTGGGAAAAGGAAAGCTGCTGTTTTCCCTGATCCTGTTTGAGCAGATGCAAGAACATCCTCACCCTCTAAGATTTTAGGAATTGCCGCCTCTTGAATAGGGGTAGGCGTAACGTACCCTAACTCTGTCAGGGATTTTAAGATTTCTGGAACTGCATTAAGAAAAGAAAATGGCATAACAATTTATCACTTTTATTTAATTTTTTAAGGAAATATATCAGCTTCTTGATAAGACCGACACAAAAATCTCAGTAAATTGACGCTAAATCCAAAAAAAGGCAGGATCAAAAAAAACCTTAATCTTATCTTTTAGCCATTACTCCCTGAAATTGTGTGGCTAAGAGATAAATTCTTCAGTGGAGAAAAGATGGAACAATTTTTTGCATTCATTCGAAAACAACGCGTAACAAAAATTTTTTCACTAATCGCAATCGTTGCGGGAACCCTTTTGGTCCTCTTTACAAGAAGATCCATGCATAAAGTGGAGCAGGCGAAAAGCACCGCCGACCACATGACCGATTTTTTCACCAACGGCAACGGGATGTGGAACCCGGTCATTAAGTTCTTTGGGGGTCAGGTACAGAAAGAAGCCTCAAAATATGATGCGACACTGTCAACCCTTTTGGCTCTAGGCATCGCACTGATTATTTTAGGCTTCCTCATTCTCATCTGGAATCGACACAGATTCTTCAAGCGGTAAAAATATCGCTCAAAAATCAAATGAGGTCTGAATATTTAGCCCGTGCAACATCATATTTTGCGGGTAATTCAAATTAAGGTTTGTATAAGCCCAATACACATTGATGTCGTAGAGTACAGAGACATCGAAATGAAATCCGCGATTGCACAAATAGCTTCCCCATCCAAATCCAAAAGCCGTTTCAGTAACTGGGACAAAATTGTAATACCCATTTGAGCGAGTAAATTGAGACGTTAAATCTGCATCTACTGATCCAGAAATAAGATCAGATGTATGCTTGCGCCAGACATATTTTGTGTAGAGAGCGCTAGTAGAGAGATTGCCGATCAACTTTAAGCCATAACCTAAAAGCCACTCGGAATCAAATGCAATTTTAGGCCCAATTCCCCAAGATGTCTGCTTAGATTTTGACTCTCCAACGTCTGCAAAACTTCCCACCGTCCCATATAAAAATAGGTCGACATCATAGTTAGAGTTGACAGTTTGCGTAATCCAAAGATTGGAGATCCCTAGACCTAGTAAAGCGGTCAATCTTTTTCCCAAATAAAAAGCTCTTTGTAAAAAAACATCGAGTTCACTGAAATCCATTTTTGCGTTTCTGTTGAGAAGTCCTGATTGAAGAAATGGGGAAAATTGAGACCCACTTTGGTCCTCTTTAAAATAGTTACCTCTTGTTTCAGAGACTTCTTGATCGATGCTGTTTTTATACCAGGTATATTCAGCAAAGACTTGCCAGTTATCTATCATCGGCAAGCTTCCCCCAAGACCAACTTGAAACCCAGAAGTATAATGAGGATTGAAATCCGAAATGGTTACGTTTTTAGAAGTAAAAAGACTCGTGGAAATTACATCTCTAGTGGCGATTTTCGAAAGAGGAGAAATCGCTTGATTCCAGCGCCAGCAAATGTAATCAGCTGTGACAAAAAAATCCCAATCTCTCACATTGTAAGCTGCACTTTGCAAATAAGCCGAAGAGGGAGTGTCTCCAACAATTGCATCTCCTGGGGAAAATGGAACTACCGTTTGTTTTTTCCCCCCTGTTAAACCAAATAAAGGAAGCGCCGCAACAGAAAAAAAACATACAGCAATCAAATGTCTGATTAACATCTCCAGTCTCCTTAAATTTTAAACTCGATTTTGTAACATATATCAAACCATACTTAAATTTTTATCAAGTTTTTCTTCGATCCCCATAGAAAACATCAGCAACATATTCTGCATCGCACTGATTGTTTTAGGCTTCCTCATTCTCATCTGGAATCGACACAGATTCTTCAAGCGGTAAAAATGTTGTTGGCTTTGCAGCGTTACTTTCCACCAGGACTTTCAGTGAAGCAAGTCCTGTATCTAATTCTTTGCCCAACATCGATTGGATCATAAGGCTCATCCAGCGATTCACCCAGCTATGATTTGAGCTCCCCCGGTCTGTCCAGGTCACTTCCGTTCTATCATCCATTTTTTTGAAAAGGAGATTGCCAAAAAGGTAAGACTCTTTTCCACCCATATCGATGAATAGATCATAAGAGACCCCCATTTGCGGGCATGCGGCAGCAATCTGCATCCACCCCTCTCCCATCTTTTTACTTGTCCACGACTGCTTAGCAGTTGGTCCTGCTACTGGACCTGTATAAGTAAATGTCAAAGAGGAATCTTTTGACTGATTCCAAGGGGACCATTTATTCCACATATGGAAATCGTTGAGATAAGGGAAGATCTGTTCCGGTGTTGCTTGAATAGTGATTGAACGCGACACAGTCCATTCATCGGGAATCAACCACGCGCCAAAACTCCAGGCTGCTGCAATGAGAAGAGAAAGAATGAAGATCACTTTAATTTTTCGCATAAGGTTCCATCCAATTTTTCTATATTTTTACACCTTTAAGTCTCAAAGAATTAACAATGACTGAGACAGAACTAAACGCCATCGCTGCGCTAGCAATGACAGGGCTCAAAAGAACGCCAAATAGAGGGTAAAAAATCCCTGCAGCAATGGGTACTCCTAAGATATTATAAATAAAGGCAAACCAAAGATTTTGTTTAATATTGCGAAGAGTAAACTGACTTAACCGTTTTGCGCGCGCAATCCCTCGCAAATCCCCTTTAATTAATGTGATCCCTGCGCTTTCTATCGCAATGTCAGTGCCCGTCCCCATTGCAATGCCCACATTTGCTGCAGCAAGTGCAGGAGCATCATTGATTCCATCTCCTGCCATAGCCACTATACGCCCTTCAGATTGCAAGCGGTTTACAATTCTATATTTCTCATCTGGAAGGATTTCCGATTGAATTTCATCAATATTAAGAGTTTTTCCAACAGCTGTTGCTGTGACTTTATTGTCGCCAGTAACCATCACAATCTGAATATGATCTTTATGAAGCATTTCGATAGCCTCATAAGTTGATTCCTTGATTACATCTGCTACAGAAAAAATCCCAATCACCCTGTTATTCAATGAAAAATAGAAAACTGTCTGTGCTTTCCTCTGCATTGTTTCAGATTGTGTTAAAGCAGAAGAAAGATCGATTTGTAGATCTGCAAATAGTTTTTCATTTCCTATTGCAACAAGTTCTCCATTGAGTTTGCCAACAACCCCCTTCCCTCGAAAACTATGAAAATCTTGGATTGGAAATAGAGTAAGATTTTTCTCCTTTGCAGCTCGTACAAGAGGGACTGCTAAAGGATGTTCACTTGCTATCTCAAGACTTGCTGCCATTTGAAGCACTTCATTCTCATTTTTTTCTGATAAGCTGACCACTTGTACAAGCGTTGGTTTCCCTTCAGTCAATGTGCCTGTTTTATCAACTACTACCGTGTCAACTTTGGCCATTGTTTCAAGCGCTTCTGCGTTCTTAATGAGAAGGCCAGAAAGCGCTCCTCGTCCAACCCCGACCATGATTGACATAGGTGTTGCTAACCCAAGCGCGCAAGGACAGGCGATGATCAAAACTGCAACACCATTGACAAGCCCTAAACCAAAACTAGGAGCAGACCCAAATAATCCCCATATTAAAAATGTAAAAATAGCAACGACCACCACACTTGGAACAAAATAAGAAGAAACCACATCTGCTAACTTTTGGATGGGCGCTTTACTTCTTTCAGCCTCATTCACCATGTGAACAATACGAGCAAGTAGAGTCTCACTTCCCACCCGTTCTGCCCTCATAATAAAACTACCACTTCCATTTAGAGTGGCTCCAGTTACTTTATCCCCAACACTCTTCGTAACAGGGATTGGTTCACCTGTGATCATCGATTCATCAATAAAACTACTGCCCATCACGACAATTCCATCAGTTGGAACCTTCTCTCCAGGTCTTACTCGCAAAATATCCCCTTTCTGAACTTCCTCCAAGGGAACATCTTTTTCATTTTTATCATCTACAATCAATCTAGCGGTTGTCGGCGCTAACTTAAGTAGCTTTTTGATCGCTTGACCTGTTTTTATTCGGGCCTTCATTTCAAGCACCTGACCCAATAACACAAGAACCGTGATCACGCTCGCTGCTTCAAAATATAAATCAACTTGGGTTATTTCATTTCTAAATGACGATGGGAATAGGGAAGGCCAAAAAACAGCAATCAAACTGTAACCGTAAGCTGACCCAACACCTAAACTGATCAAACTAAACATATTTAAGTGCATGGAAACAAACGATTGCCATCCTTTTACAAAAAAAGGCCACCCACACCAAAGCACCACAGGTGTTGCCAAGACAAGCTGAATCCAAGAGCTATATCCCTTTAAAGAAAGATGAGTTGCAACCAGGAGAAAAAGAGGAATAGTGAAAAGGACACCGAGCCAAAATCTTCGGCTCATCTCTTTTAAGGCCTCATCTTCTTCGTCTTCAACTCCTTTTATTTTCAATTCCAGCTCCATCCCGCAAATAGGACAGGACCCGGATTTTAGTTGAACAATTTGCTGGTGCATGGGACAGATATATTCTTTCTGCATCTTAACTTCTTTTCATGAAAAATTATGATAATCGACTAAGTACCCTATAAAAAATAACAACATTTCCCATCTTCAAATCAGATTTAGGTCTCACTGCTCCCGAGGTAGCCCAGTTAGCTACTTTCGTAAATACACCGGCTGACCCACTCTTAGGAGTCATGAGTTCAAAAGACCTTTCAATGACAAGACGACCCAATAGACCAACACTACCTCCAAGAAGAGCAAGTGAGAGATGTTTTCCAAAAATCCCTATGGCAAAAGTTGCAGCTGCAAAGACTGTAGATGCATTGTACAGATAAACTTTTTGATCTGTTCCTTCTTGGTAAAGGGCGATGTCGATATTGCCATTACACAAACACGGGTTCTTTACTCCAAATACTTGCTCATTCAATGCATTTGCGAAATTGGTGATCATAACTACCTCGATCTACTTTTTTGTCATAGGTTTAGCGACTTTCGTCAAGAAAAATATCCTTCTTCAAATCCACAGGACATTCCGTTTTGCCGAAAATTTGGTAAAAAAGACACCATCCCCGCACCGCTTCAAAAGCGGTAAAAAGAGATACAAAACCAACTAAATAACTCATTCTCAAGTAGGCGTAAACGAAAAGTGCAAAGGAAAGAAAAAGTCTAATACACCTTCCCCTAGTATTAAGATTTTTCGGAAACATAAAACGTCCATTATCCTATCATTTCTCTGGATTGCTGAGGAGTGCAATCCAAATCACTATCCCCAAATTTCAAAAATAATTTACGAATTGACCGACGGTCGGTCGGCATGCTATTATCCTCCGAATATGAAAAACAAACGAATCCTAATTTCTGGAGCAGGTGTTGCAGGACTTACCCTTGCCTATTGGTTAAAACAATTTGGCTTTACTCCTACAATTGTTGAAAAACACCCCTATTTACGAACAGGAGGCTACAAGATTGATCTTCGCGGCGCAGGTCTTGAGGTCTTAAAACGGATGGGCGTTTACCCCGCAATCTCTGAATCAAGAACCGCTATTTCTCAAGCTATCTTCGTTAATCAAGAGGGCCAACAAGTTGCCGAAATGAGCGCAGATCTTTGCGGAACTAGGGTTAGCGGCACAGATCTGGAAATCATGCGAGGCACACTGTGTCAAATACTTAAGGAAGCAATCGGAGATGTAGAATTCCTATTTGGCAATTCCATTACTAAAACATTAGAAAGAGAAGATGGGATTTATGTTGAATTTGAAAAACACTCTCCTCGCCTCTTTGACCTTCTTATCGGAGCCGATGGACTTCATTCAACTGTTCGAAGACTTGTATTTGGCGAAGAATCCCATTTTTTTCGGGAACTTGGAATATATGTCTCCGTTTTTTCTTTCCCTAATTTTCTTAAACTAACAGATTGTGAAATCGAGCACTATTCTCTTCGAAAGTTTGTCAATCTTTACCGAGATCGAAAAAGCGCGAATGCAACAGCAACTATTGCCTTCTCCCACCCAAAACCTTTCCACTCTCGCGATCCTAAAGAGCAAAAGCAGCTCCTTTTAGAAGCTTTTGCAGATTCTAAATGGGAAATGCCGAAAATCTTATCTTTCTTGCAAGAGAGCCCCGATTTTTATTTCGATTCAATGGCGCAAGTCCATATGCCCACATGGTCAAAAGGGAAAGTTACATTAGTTGGCGATGCTGCCTATTCGGCAACTCCCCTTTCCGGTCAAGGAACAAGTATCGCAATTGCCGGAGCCTATGTCTTAGCTGGAGAATTATTAGAAGCAAAAGGGTGCTCAAAAACTGCATTTTCCCATTATGAAAAACTTGTACGACCCTTTGTCCATAAAAATCAAAAATTAGCAGACATGGGCGTCAAGATCATGAGCGGCTCTTCTTATAGTGTTTGGCTTTATCGTCTAGCAACATTTCTCCCGGCACAAATCCTCCACTATTTTAAAAATCTAGCGCTAAAACGAACCGCAAAAGCTGCTAATGCCCTCAATTTAAAGGACTATCATGAAAAGAATTGTGAAAGACCCCAAGGATCGCAAATCTGAAATTATCCAAGTTGCACGGGAGCTTTTCCTCACAAAGCAATTTGAGAAAACAACTATGCAAGATGTGATGGACGCTCTCGGGATCGCAAAAGGGACCATCTACCACTATTTTGATTCTAAGGAAAAGCTCCTAGAAGCAGTGGTCATGGATTTAGTCAATTCTCGCGTAACGAGCCTCAAGAGCGCGCTCCAAAAATTTGATGGAAATGCATTAGAGAAACTAAAAAAATTGATTGCACTCTCTAACATGTCTAAAGAACACCCCCAGCTTTTAGAGCATTTGCACCAGCCCATACACGCTGCTATGCATATCCGAATTCTTGCAGAAACTCTCATCAAGCTGGCCCCTATCTACGAAAAAATCATCATACAAGGGTGCGAGGAGAAGATATTCCAAACTAAATCCCCTCGAGAATGCGCTGAATTCATCCTAGCCGCTGTGCAATTTTTAACTGACACGGGGGTTTATCCATGGACAAAAGAAGATTTAAAAAGAAGAGCGCAAGCCTTTCCAAAGCTGATTGAACAACAATTGAAAGCTCCTCCTGATGCATTTCAGTTCTTGCAATTATAAAAAATAAATTTAATAAACTTTTTTTAGAAATTAATAATACAAAATAAACAAGTAGATAGATATAATACCTACAAGAACAATAAGGAAAAAATGGCTATTCCTATCCTTACAGCAGCTTCTTATGCACTTAAAACCTATGTCGTAGCAAAAACTGCTTGTGACATGTATCGCACTTATGAAGATCCCGAGTTATCTTCTTGGGAAAAAACCCACCAAATGGGGACAAAAGGACTGTTCATTGGCATGCAGCTTATTGATGGGGGCGTCACAAGCCATCTTTTCGGAGCTGTACCTCACGCTGCTGAAGTAACCTGCAGAGTATTTACAGCGGCAACCCATTTAGCAAAAACAGCCAGTAATCTTTCAGTACAAGACACTGTAGATTGTCAAGATATGATGGAAGCTGTAGGGACTGCAGCCTTCCGAGCGACAGATATAGGAGAACTCGTACCTGAAATTGCTGGCAACATGCAAGTTTTAGAAGAAATAGGTGAAGGAGCTATTGCAACAGCAACTCTCTATAACGCAAGGCACAAAATTCACTCTGCCGGACAAAAAGTGGCAAAAATGGCTAGTAGCTGCTTAGCAGAAAATCCTGAGAATATTGAAAATAACCAAGAGCAAAGTCTTGAGGACCGCAATTATGCCGAAGAACTCAATGAAATTCGGTTTGCCGGTTCTATTTCCGATTTTTCAAAAGTGCCAGATCACCCATTCTTTTCAAAAGACCCTATACTATGCCGTTGGCAATGCCCTATTTCAAAACGCCCTATTCGCTTTATCGTTGTGATTGAAAGCACAAAAAAAACTAACCACCCCATTTTTTACGAAAAAGAAGCGATTGAAAAATTCTTTTCTGAACACCCCGGTAGCCGCCCTCCTGCTTGGCCACGAAGAATTTCTGTAAGATCCTACAAACTTGAAGCACATACTGGAATACAATCACTGATTAACAATCGATTAACCCAATTATTCCGCGAAGCTCAAGAAAGTATAAGAGATGGAGAGTGCGATCCATTTTATGGAGAAAATTTATAATTCATGCAGTCCATGGGATTGTCTATTTTTGCGATATGATCAATACCATTGATGCCACTGTCAATACTGTAAGACATCGCGATGAATGGATTCATAAAGCGCATTTAATTAACCAAATCGTAATCATTGGATGCGTAATTACTGAAATATCATTAGAAGGGAAAAGTGAGTCTTTTGACACTCTGCAAAACATAGAAGTACTAGATAGTTTTTCTAGACTCAGTAATGCAGGTTTTTCAACAATTGCAGAATTCTCCGCTCATCCAGAAAATATCACCCCTGCAAGGTGTCTTGAAAAATTAGTTGGCGGATTTTCAGATGCCTTTAGACCTATGGCTGAGTCCGGTGCTGCAGAATTTCATAGACTCTCAACACTTTCCAATGAAGAGCTCGCAAAAATCCCTACTTCAACTCCCTATGACGAATCCTATATTTCTGAAACTTTAACTCAAAAATTGTGCCTACAATACGAGTCAGATGATCTATGTGGAGCAGAAATCTGTGGTCTTATTAAAGGACTCTGTGATGCATCTGCTATTAGCAAAATATTTGCTAGCCCCCGCCATCGTCATGAAGAGCTTATCCGACATCGTGAAGAGGCTATAGAGTTGCCTGAACCCCCTCCACAACAACCTCTTGATGAGCCCGCAATTCGGCAAGGACTACATACTCAACTTGACCACCTCATGGCTCTCATCGAACAAGAAGAGAACTTTTCTACAGACGCAAATTCGCTCCCTTTTATTCCCTCCCGTTTCCATAACGATGCAGTATTTAGCCAATACATTTGTCCAATTACCTTGCACCCTATACGAGATCCTTTGCGAGATCCAATCAGCAGACAGGTTTATGAAAAACTCGCCCTCCAACTATGGGTTACATCAAGAGGAACTGCGCCGCATGATCCGGATCGGCATCTTACTCTCAATGAACTCGAGGAGCGCCCCTTCTTAAAAAGTCAAATCACAAGAAGACTTCAACTCCTTCTTGATAGGGAAGCTCAAATGAGAAACTCTCCTTCTTTCCAACAAGTTCTTGCAACCGAAAAAATGCAGAATGCATGAGCTAAAACTACTTTGCAGCTTCTATTGAACCTTCCTTCTATTTTTTTCTTTTTTTAGGGATTTTAGCGCCCGATTTG
>DATECD010000077.1:0-11551 GCA_035287065.1 Chlamydiales bacterium
TGTGGAATATTGCAGCAGTCATGTGGGCTGTTGGTGGAGCTTTACCCATTTTCTTTCAATCCTTTGGCATAGCAAAACAGGCCTATTCTGTGATGCTTGATCCTCAAGACTTAAAAGACAAGCCCAACGCCAAAAAATTGAAGATTCAAACTGGCGAAATCGTTTTTAAAAATGTGTCATTCCATTATGGAGAGAAAAAACTTTTCTCCAATAAAGAAGCCCACATCCACGGCGGAGAAAAAGTCGGGTTGGTCGGCTTTACAGGGGCTGGAAAGTCCACTTTCATTAGCCTTATTCTACGATTTTTCTCATTGCATAGTGGAAAGATCCTCATCGATGGACAAGATATAGCAAATATTACCTTAGAGTCTTTGCGGCGCCAAATTGCCTTAATTCCTCAAGATCCTCTTCTTTTTCATAGAACCCTTCGTGAAAATATATCGTATGGAAAACCTAAAGCAACTGAAGCTGAAATCTTTGCCGCTGCCAAGTTAGCGCACTGCGACGAATTCATTCACAATATTCCAGCCGGCTATGAAGCAAAAGTTGGCGAAAGAGGAACCAAGTTATCTGGAGGGGAAAAACAAAGAATTGCAATTGCAAGAGCAATTCTTGTAGATGCGCCTATTCTTATTTTGGATGAGGCAACTTCCTCTCTTGATTCAGTAACTGAAAAATATATTCAGGATAGCTTAGAGAAATTGATGCGAGGGAAAACAACCATCGTGATCGCACACCGCCTTTCCACACTCTCCCGCATGGATCGTATCTTAGTCTTTGATAAGGGAAAAATTGTAGAAGAGGGAACGCATACAGCTCTCATAAGCAAAAATGGCCTATATGCCAAAATGTGGAATATGCAAGTAGGCGGTTTCTTACCAGAAGTGCCCTTGAACGAGTACTAAGTTGGTATTCAAATCAAGATGATCGACAAATCTATAGATCAGCGATGTCAATGATACGATAAAAATAACGACTACTTAATAGCGCATCAGAGATTGGCCCTAAATGAAAAAGAACAGGGGAAATTCCAAAACCTTTTGGGATCACAAGAGAAGCTATTTTGGCTTTCATTGCGTCAATCACCTCAAGCCCTAATTCACGGCGACGCATTTTGACTTCACATATAAAAAGAGTGTTTGAGCGCATGTGAATCAGGTAATCAATCTGACACCCTTTTTTACGGCCAGACCCTTTTTGAAAATAAGGATTATCAATCACAATGTCTTGAGAGTGCACTCCAAGTGCTCGATAAAGAAGAGCTCTATTTTTCAATAAAAGACTTTCCAGTTGAAAACCTAACATCGGCTCCCACCCTGGCAATCCAGAAAGTGAAACTTCTAAAAATAAGCCCTGCTCAATTTTTGTTAGATTAGGCTCAATATAATGCATATAGAAACGAAGATAATTATCGGAAAGTCGATATAAAGTTCGTTTGCCAATCTTACCTGTTTTTAAAGACCAATCTGGATGCTTACTAACAAACCCACAGATTTCAAGGGCTTTAAGATGACTGCTCAATGTACCACTTGGAGAATAGGTCATCGCTTTTTGCAAAGTAATTCGATCTTTCATGCCCTGACTTAATAGTGTAATGATCTTCTTGTAAATCTCTCCTCTCAAACTAAAAAGATCATTAAAAATACGGTCAAATTCATGGACTAAAAGGCCATTTTTTTCAAAACAGAGGCGTTTAATATTTTCATCAGCACTTTGATGAGCCTGAATCTGTTCAAGATACCAAGGCACACCGCCCGTCACACTCAAAATCTTGAAAAGATCAAGATCTGACCCCTTGAAACCTTGACAGTGTAGTAATTCTTTGCATTGTGGGATCGATAATTCTGTAAGTTCCAAATAGAGAGAAACACGACCAAAAAAAGCGGTGCTATTGATAATATTTTTATCGATCCAAGTCGAAATAGAACCACATAAAATAAAAACCACCGATGGATGATTTTGCAAAACAAGATCCCACCATATTTTTAACTTCGAGACAAATGTTGGATCTTTTGAGCCCATCCAAGAAATCTCATCGAATAGAATAACAGTTGGTTTGGTTGTTAGATAGTTCGATAAATGGGCAAAAGCATCGCTCCAATCGGTGATTGTAAAGGGGGGAAGGTGAAATAGAGCAGCTAACTCACGAGCAAATGCATCGCGTTGATCTTGCGCCGTCACCCCCTTTACTGGGGCAAGCCCACTAAAAGGCAAAAAAACTTTCTTCTTCCCAAACTCCTCTGCAAGACGACTTTTCCCTATCCGACGACGTCCCTTAATAACAACTAGGCAGGCTCGACCTGACTTTGATAGACCCTCCAGCCTCTGCAGCTCGGTATCTCTTCCAACAAATGCTTTCATAGACACTATGATAAATGAGCATGCTATTTAAGTCAATTAATTATGCTTAAAAACGACATTTGATCATTTTGAGCATAATCAACGGGACTTGAAATAATCCGATTGAATGGCTAGCATTTTCCATAGTGAAGACAAAACCCATTTTCCTTCGGTTGACAAAAGTCCTTTTCCCTATTTTGATCCTTGTGGCAATTGGAACGGGCGCTTGGTATTACAAGTACATTTACTCCTATAAGCGTTGGTTTACCACGCATCTCACAGCAACTGTTTGGACTACAGCGAAAGAGAAGGAAGTGAAAGAGATCGTGCAACAACCCTTTCACTATTTTGGAAAGGGCTCAACAAGTAACGCCTATGTCTCTCTTGATGGGAAATTTGTTCTCAAAACGTTTCTAAAGACAAAATTTACATCAAAATCGGGGCAATCGATTCCAGGACTGCGCGAATTACTCAATAAAAGGAAAGAGCTACGCATCAAATACAATCGAATTTTTGGCCCTATCAATGCATACCAATATATTCCGCAAGAAAGTGGGATGATTTACTACCAATTCATTCACCCAAAATCGCGATTTGAACAACTCATTCAATTAACTGAACAAGATGGATCGATTACCTGGCTAGACCCAAATCAAGAAGAATATATCATTCAGAAAAAAGCGGTCATTGCAGCCGATTACTTACAAGAGCATCTAAAAAAAGGGGACATCGATCGAGTCAAGAGCGGAATTTTTAAATTGTTGCAAATGACGAAAACCTTGTATGACCAAGGAATTGTTCTAGTCACTTTACAATTCCTCGACAACTTTGGCTTTATAGGCGATGAACCAATGCGGATCGACGTGGAGCACGTTCGTTTCGATCCCGAGTGGAAAGAGAAAGGAAAGGCTCATTTTCAGAAGGAAACAGCAAAATTCCGTCGCTGGATCATACGATATGCTCCAGAGATGCTCCCCTATTTTGATGAAGTATCGAGATAGCACCCTCTTGCCCAAAAGCCTGTAATTCGTTATTGGAAAAGATAGATTGAGAGGGGTGCCATGAAATGTAAAAAAAGCTTAGGGACTATTCTAACTGTTTTAGGCGCAGCTCTTTTTGCTTTCGGAAGCTATCTATCAAATGAAGCTGCCTATGAGAAAGGAAGGATCACTCAAGCAGAAGCTACAGGAGAGGGAAGACCAACGCTTGGTCCCGTCCGAAGAGCCGTAAAAAACCAAGAAGCCATAAATAAACAGCAAAGGCTAGGTCAAGCAGGGCAACAAATGGTTAGCTCTCAAATATCTGCGAATTGGCTCCGAGGAGTTGGCGCTATTCTCTTCATCATCGGAATTGGAAGTTTATTTTTTTGCCGCAAGAAAAAAGATTAGTTGTTATTAAACAAATTACTTACTAAAGGAGTTTAAGCCATGTCCGTTGTCAAAATAATTGAAATTCTTTGTGAAGGAAACAGCATTGAAGATGCACTAAATGAAGGGCTTAAAGAAGCTGCAAAAACGGTCCATAACATCAAACAAATCGATGTAAAGTGGATCCATGCGCATGTAGAAAAAGACAAAATTACAAAATACCGCGTCAGCGCAAAAGTTTCCTTCGTCGTCGAACACCACCAGAAGTAACTTTTAAGTCCTGTTTGGCATAAGTTGTTTCGGTATAAAAGAGCATGTAGTACAATTGCTTACTCTATGGCGCGTATCGAAAGTGACTTAGCGGAGGCAGCAAGACAAATCGGCCTCTGCAACACCCAGGCAAATTGTCTTTGGGAGGCCTTTCACCTCATTCAAAAAAAGAAACGAAAGGCATCTCTTTTACAAGTCCTACTCTATGTCGGGGCTCTTGCGATTTTTTTCTCACTTACGTGGCTCTATGTCTCCCAGTTGGATAAATCGAGGGCCTTTTTCCTCTCACTCACCTACGCGCTCCTTTTTTTTGGAGCAGGTGCCTACCTCTTTCGCGTAAAAAAATTAAAGACAACTGGCGGACTCCTTACTTCCTTGGGAGTGATCATGGCACCACTTGTTATCTATTCATTTCGAGCGATGCTCCATATCCTTCCCCTTCTTCCTGAAGAAATCCCAACGTTTAGCTTTTGGATCCAAAGTTATTCCACTCAAGCGCAGCTTGCACTTCTTCTTTTCGCATCGATTGCGTTTATTTTTGTTCGGTTTCCCTTTCTCACAGCTCTACTCTAT
The DNA here is from genome assembly GCA_035287065.1 of Chlamydiales bacterium. GTDB lineage: Bacteria > Chlamydiota > Chlamydiia > Chlamydiales > SM23-39 > JAGWKO01. The sequence goes on from DATECD010000077.1 coordinate 4,551, forward strand.
GGACCCATCCTTTACATCGCTGGAGACCTCATTCATTTTTACACAGAAAAAACAGAACTTTTTTATTTTTACTATTGGCCTGTCGCAGCTTCCATTGGAATTTTCCTTCTCATCCTCTCTTTTTTCCTCTCTAAAAAAGAGGCTAATCCCTTTGCATTCTGGAGTTATTTCTTCGGGATCTTTTCGCTATTCTCAAGTTTTACTGCGTGGACACATATGATTGAAAAAGAGTGGGCCTACTCCCTTTACTTCTCCATTCAATTGGCAATCCTTTTCCTCTCAAGACTTCTCTATCGAAAAACTCTTCTTTTTTTCGGCTCTTTGGGCGTGATTGTTTACTTTTGTCATCTCGTATATCACTATTCAAACTCCCTTTTCTTCTCCTACATCCTCGCAGGGTGTGGGTTTTTACTCATCATGCTCTCTGCCTTGCTCTCGCAAAAACAAACTTCAGTTGACAAAAACCACCTCTAACAACGATAGAATCCCTAAAGGACTATCGTGGAACAAGAAAACAATATTCTAGAGAGAATTGTTTACGACCTGATTTGGGCTTGGGACCACCGGGCTGACCATATCTGGAGAGAGTTAGATCCTGAGCTTTGGGTCCTGACTCATAATCCATTAATCATTCTCAATACAGTCTCTAAAGAACGACTTCAAGCCCTTGTGAAAGATCCTAAAATCCATCAGATATTACATGACTTAGAAAATGCGACAATTGCAGAAACCGTCAATAAAAAGACTTGGTTTCGGAAACGTTACCCCAAAGCGCCCCTCACCTCTTTAGCCTTCTTTAGCATGGAATTCATGCTCGCAGAATCACTTCCAATCTATTCAGGGGGCTTGGGAAATGTTGCTGGCGATATGCTGAAAGCCATGAATGATTTAGGCGTACCAGCTGTTGGTATTGGGCTTCTATATCAACAGGGCTACTTTCGTCAGGTGATTGACGAAGATGGGATGCAACAAGCCTATTACCCATATAATAGCCCTACACAACTTCCCATCAAACCGGTCCGTTTGCCAAATGGAGAATGGCTCCGCATCGAACTCCATCTACCCGCAGGAAAATTATGGCTACGCACCTGGGAAGTCAAAATTGGAAGAATTAGACTCTATTTACTCGATTGCAATGACCTATCCAATTATCCCCCCTATCGGACAATTACAGGAGAACTTTATGGGGGAAATACTCAAGTAAGACTTTTGCAGGAGTTCGTATTGGGAGTTGGTGGAGCCAAACTCCTTCAAGCCTTAAATCTTTCTCCTGAAGTGTACCACTTAAATGAAGGACATGCTTCTTTTGCAATTTTGGAAAGAGCCAGACAATTCATGGAGAAAACAGGGTCTACCTTTGAAGTTGCCCTCGCTGCGACTAAAGGGGGCAATGTCTTCACAACACACACAGCTGTTCCTGCTGGCTTTGATCGGTTTCCTCCAAAACTGATCGATCAATATCTAGGGAGTTACATTCGAAATTGCCTCAACATCTCTCTTGAAGAATTTCTCGTCTTAGGAAGAGTAAACCCACAAGATAAAGAAGAGCCTTTTAACATGGCTTATCTTGCTATCCGAGGCAGTTGCGGCATCAACGGAGTTAGCAAATTGCATGGAGAGGTGAGCCGCTCCCTTTTCTCCCCTCTTTTCCCCCGCTGGCCAGAATCTGAAGTTCCCGTTGGCCATGTGACCAATGGAATTCACGTCCGCAGTTGGGACTCTCCTGCATCTGACAAACTTTGGACGGAAAGTTGCGGCAAAGAGCGATGGATGGGAGATGAAAATGAGAAAATGGATAAAATCCGCAATATCTCTGATGAAAAAATCTGGGAAATGAGAGAGAAATCACGCGAATTGATGATTACCTTTGGAAGGTTTCGTCTCCAACAGATTCTTAAAGCACGCTGTGCACCGGAAACAGAATGTGCGATTGCTAAAGAGCAATTTGATATCAAAATTTTGACGATCGGCTTTGCTAGAAGATTTGCAGCTTACAAAAGACCCAACATGCTTCTTCACGATCCAGAGCGATTGGTGCGTATCTTAACGAATAAAGACCGCCCTGTACAACTTGCCATTGCCGGGAAAGCACATCCAGCCGATCTAGAAGGGCAAAAGATGATCCAACAATGGATCCAATTCATCAAGCGCCCCGGCATGTCAAAATCGGTTGTATTCTTAAGCGATTACGATATGGCAATTACTGAAGGCCTAGTCGGGGGGGTTGACCTTTGGATCAATACACCGAGACGCCCGTGGGAAGCTTGCGGAACAAGCGGCATGAAGATCTTAGTCAATGGGGGGCTTAACCTCTCTGTCCTCGACGGGTGGTGGGCCGAAGGCTACCATCCAGATGTCGGATGGGCAATTGGCAATACTTCCATTTGCCCGCCTCAAGAAATCACCGCTCGGGATACCCAAGAAGCAACAGAGCTCTACGATCTTTTAGAAAATACAATTATCCCCGAATTCTACAACCGCGATTCTCGCGGCATTCCCGTTCAATGGGTAGCAAAAATCAAAGAGAGCATGGCAACACTTACATTGCACTACAGTACCAATCGCTCTCTTCGAGAATACATAGAAAATTACTATCTCCCCGCTGCAACTCTTTTTCAAGAGCGCACAGAAAATCAAGGTGCGCTCGCAAAAGAAATAGTCGCATGGCAGCGCGCATGGAAAGAGCGCCCCATCCAAATCCAAAAAGTTTCAGTAGACTCAAATAAAGACCACCACCACTTTGAAGCCATCATCGACTTAAAAGACCTACATCCTGAAGAAATCGAAGTTCAGCTCTTTGCAATCGGCATTCCTCCAATCAAAATGGAGGCAACGCAACCTGGACACTACGCAGTTTCAGTTACACCTGAGCGCCCCTCTTCTCAATATACAGTCCGCGTTATCCCTCATCTCTTAAGCGCCTTAGTCCCTCTTGAAAATCCTTCTATCGTTTGGCAAGCTTAGAAAAACCAAAAGGAGGTCTGTCTCATCGCTTGATTGAGAAACATCTCCTCTCCATAAACAAGCTGACATTGCTTATCCATTGCCGTTTTTAAAAAACTAGTTAATTTAGGAAAATAGACAACATCCATTGCAATACTCCCTTCTACTATTTTAGCGGGATCAATAGGCAATAATTCAGAAGTGCAGTTGATGAGACAGTCATAAACTGCCGGGATCTCTTCCAGTGAGCCAAAAAAGCAGCCAATCTCTTCTGCAAGTTCTTTTGCTCTTTCTACTGTTCGATTCAAAACAAAAACTTCAGCACCTCGCGCTTTCGCTTCACATGCAATCCCTCTTGCAGCTCCACCAGCGCCGAGAAGGATCACTTTTTTTCCCCGCATGCCCATCTTCTTTTCAATTGCATCAAGAGCCCCTTTCCCATCGGTATTCGTCCCGAAGATTTTCCCCCCTTCCATTCTCAACGTATTGATCGCTCCAATTTCTTGAGTCCCTTCATCAAACCAATCGATGTAGGGAAGAATCTTCTCCTTCAAAGGGATCGTCACACTTAAGCCCGAAATCCCAAGTTCTTGGCTTAAATGGATAAATTCATCTAACTCCTCAGGACGCACTCGCATTTTTACATAAACAGCGTCGATCCCTTTTTTTTGGAAAACCCCATTGTGATAAAAATGCCCCGGACTTTTCTCAACAGGATCGCCAATAAGGCCATAAATCTTCGTATTTTGATTCAGCAACGGGTAGTGATAGACGTCGATCATCTCTTCTAAAGTGAATTGACCTGGCGCAGTTTTTCCTCCGGCATAAGCAACCACATTCCCTACAACTTTTCCAAGAATGCGAGCAAACTGCCCAGATTCTCCCATGGGGATCATACTCACATTGGGATGCTTTTTCGCAAAAAGAAGCATCTTGAGCGCCTCATTTGTAGAGGTAACTTTTACTGCAATCTTATACGTAAACGCCTCAAAAGAACGCATCTTTTGATAGATCAATTCCAATTCAGCATCAGAAGGCACTTTTTCAAAATCGTGAAATGAGAGGATGAACTTTGTCTTTGGATAACGGGAGATCATCTCTTGGATGAAAGATTCCCGCATATCCCATTCAAGATCAAAAAATTCAGGTTCCAATGAAAGAAGCCTTTCAATCCATTCCTCTTGTTTCTCTTCACCTTCTTGAAATCCCCCTCCTTGCGATGCCTTTCGCAACGTGAGAAGAATGGGAAGATCTGTCTCTGAAAGGAAATGCGCTACTTCTTCCAAAGTAAAACGCTCCATCAAATCGAGCCTTAGCTCAATACCAACCCCTTGTTGCGTCAGAAGAAACGGGATCTGAAATAAGAGGATGGAAAGAAAAATCATACGGCCGAAAATATAGCAAACTTAGAAAAAAAACACGATGCCGTATATAGTTACTTGAAGCTTAAACTCGACTTTCTACATTTTTCGGATGCGAGTTTTGCAAGATTTTGACCTGTAATCGCTTGTATCGCCATGCAATCGGCTTGAACACGCCATTACATGGCGATACAAGCGATTACAGATCAAAAGATTGTGAAAATCGCACCGAAAAATGTATAAAGTTGAGTTAAGATGACATTAGACCTTGAACCTGAAATTTTCGGCATTGCTGCTACCTTCCCTCTGAAGGAGAAATGTAGACTCAGCAGTAAATCGAGTAAAGATCGAACTGTTATCGAAGTCAAAGGGAAAAAAATTGGAAGCAATGAGCTTTTTATCATTGCAGGTCCCTGTTCTATTGAATCACTTGATCAGATGGAAAAATGTGCAAAAATTGCAGTTCAAACAGGAACGCAAGCCCTTCGAGGAGGCGCTTTCAAACCCCGCACATCGCCTTATGAATTTCAAGGCCTTGGAATTGAGGGTTTAAAAACGCTCCGCAACGTGGGTCAAAGGCATAATCTCATTACCATCTCCGAAGTGATGGACGCCTCTCAAATCAATCTTGTCGCAAGCTTTGTCGACATCTTGCAAATCGGCGCGCGCAACATGCATAATTTTTCTCTTTTAAAAGAACTCGGCAAAGTGAAAAACCCCGTTCTATTAAAGCGGGGTTTTGCTGCAACTTACCAAGAACTTCTTTTAGCTGCTGAATATATCATGAGCTCAGGGAACCCGAATGTGATCCTCTGCGAGCGGGGCATCCGCACCTTTGAAACGTATACCCGAAACACTCTCGATTTAAATGCAGTTCCAGCTTTAAAAGAGCTCACTCATCTGCCTATCCTCGTCGATCCAAGTCATGGAACTGGCCTTCGTTCCCTTGTTCGTCCCATGGCAAGAGCTGCAATTGCAGCAGGTGCCGATGGCATTATGATCGAAATGCACCCAGAACCCGATAGAGCGCTCACCGATGCAGCGCAAACGATCGATCCTGAGGAATTTGCAAAAATCATCAAAGAGACAAAAGCACTCCATAATTGTCTTTCCTCTTTTTCCCATTGCTAAACAAATCCCTTTCATTATGATGCAGAATAATAAGCCTATTGGGAGGCGTGCTTGGCAAAAGATCTAATCATTGTTACAGGAAGTTGCGGTCGAATCGGAACAGCCTTAATTCGTAAATTCGGCGATACCTATTCTGTTGTCGGTTTTGAACTGTTGAAAGCAATTTATGCATCTGGAAATGAAGAGCTTGTCCCCGTAGACCTCTCTTCCGATGAAAGTGTAGCACAAGCCTTTCGCCACATCCGCAGTTTCTATGGAAACCGGATTGCAGCTGTCATCCATTTGGCAGCGTATTACAGTTTCTCAGATAAAGAATCTGACAAATATGAGCTCATCACGGTTAAAGGGACAGAGCGCCTCTTAAAAGAACTTCAAAACTTTGAAGTAGAACAATTTATCTTTACAAGCACAATGCTTATCTACGCGCCCACTAGACCAGGCGTACCCATAAAGGAAGATTCACCCATTCACGCTACATGGGGATATCCCGCTTCTAAAGTAAGAACAGAAGCTCTCATCCATAACATGCGCGGCAAAATCCCAACGGTCATGTTACGTGTTGCCGGTGTCTATGATGATCTTTGTCACTCCATTCCAATCAGCCATCAGATTCAAAGGATCTATGAGAATCAGTTAGATGCTCATTTCTTTGCAGGAGATCAAACACACGGGGCCTCCTTTATCCATATGGATGACCTTGTCGATGCCATTGCAACTGCGGTGAATAAAAGAAAAGAGCTCCCACAAGAAACAGTACTTCTTCTCGGTGAGCCAAAAACACTTAGCTACGCAACACTGCAAACAATGATCTCTAAACTTCTATTCAATAAAAAGATCACGACATTTTCTCTTCCAAAGTGGTTTGCAAAAATAGGCTCATGGCTACAGTGCCTTATCTTCTTTAAACATAAACCCTTCATTCGCCCTTGGATGATCGATTTAGCAGATGACCACTATGAGCTCGATATTAGCAAAGCAAAATCTGTACTCAATTGGGAACCTCGCCACAGTCTAGAAGAATCCCTGCCAGTCATGATCGATGCCTTAAAAAAAGATAAAGCGAAGTGGTACAAAGTCAATCAATTGGAGCACAAATGAGACCACCTATTTGGTCCTATTTTGCCATTTCCTTACTTGGCTTTTGGATGCTCTTTACAACGATAGGCTTCCATTTTCAGCCAAAAGATCTTCTTTTCACTAATCTTATTGCTGCTATTTTCCTTATTCTTTTCCCCCTGTGGATAAGGAAAACTCCCAAAAACTGGCATCATATACTGATTCTTTTCTTCGGCATTTGGCTTGAGCTCTCTCCTCTTATTTTCTGGGCCCCATCCGTTGGTATCTATCTAAATAATACACTCATCGGTTGCTTTATCATTGCACTGGCAGTGATCTTTTTTCCACTCCCCAATCAATTGCCCGATGACGAACCCTCTATCCCTCCAGGTTGGTCATATAACCCCTCATCATGGCCTCAAAGAGTCCCCATTCTTCTCTCCGCTTTCATCTGCTGGATGCTTTCTCGCTATTTAGCTGCCTATCAGCTCGGATACATCGATACGATTT
>DATECD010000078.1:0-2853 GCA_035287065.1 Chlamydiales bacterium
CTTAGGGGAAATCTTGCTTTTTACAAGGGCCTGCTCCATCGCTTTTAGCAACATCAAATTTTCATTTGGCTTACCATCTGTTGTCATGGCTGAAGAAGCAATTTCTCCATAAATTTGGGCCCTTCTTTTGCGTGCATTGGACTCTTTTTCAAGTACCAACACAACTCCACCTTCGCCTAAGACAATTCCAGAAGAAAGAGGATCAAAAGGTCTGTATGGGAAAATTGAATGCTCCTCCGTGCTCATTTGCCCTGTCTCGTGATAACAAAGGAGGCCAAATCGTGTGAACGGAGCTTCACATCCTCCAACAAATGCTGTATCGATGCGATCTGCCTTAAGCGCTTGGAGAGCAAAATAAAGCGCACTTGCTCCACTTGCGCGATCTGCAACAAAACTTTTACTTAAGCCAGTAATTCCAAACCGAATGCTAACAAATCCTTGAGCAGCTGTCGGGAACCAACCTGTAGCTTGCCAGGGGTTGACCATCTGACTCCCCTGTGTATAAAGCTCATAAAACCCTTGATGACAAAGATCCCATCCTCCCGCATTGTTGCCAAACCAGATGCCCATACGACTTTTATCCTCTTGCTCGAGATTGAGTTTGGCATCTTCAATAGCAAGTTTCATCGAGACAAGAGCAAAATTGGTAAAGCGAGCCGTTTTTACGAGAAGTCTTTTATCAAAATACTGTGAAGGCTGAAACGCGGGAATCATTCCTCCCATTTGAATTCCAAGATGTGAAAGATCAAGGCCATTCAAGGGTTGAATCGCTGATTTTTCAGAAAGCAGTTGCTCTGTAAAGGAATCGACCCCTATTGCAAGGGGATTTACAATCCCAATTCCGGTGACTAAAATTTTTTCATCCATAAGACCCTACTTTTGCAAAAATAGCTACAGAATGAATTCCACCAAACCCACTTGCAGTGACCATGCATCGATTTACATCTTTTTGAAGAGCAATTTTCGGAGTGTAAAAAAGATCGCACTCTGGATCAGGCTCATCTAGATTCGCTGTAGGATGTATTTTAGACCTGACAATGGAACCAATAGCAGCAATTGAACCGAGTAAACTTGCCGAAGAAAGAGAATGTCCAATTATTGATTTTGTCGAACTAATTGGGATTTTATAGGCAAACTCACCAAAGACACTTTTATAAGCATTGGTTTCGAAAAGATCATTTTGCTGAGTTGAGCTTCCATGGGCATTGATATAATCTATTTGATCCGGTTTTAGATTTGCCCGCTGAAGCGCCTCTGCAATCACCTTTGCCATGGGGTTGCCGTGATGGGGAAGTTCATTCATATGCAAAGAGTTATTTTGACTTGCATAACTGATGATCTCTGCATAAATCCTAGCCCCTCTTTTTAGGGCATATTCCATTTCTTCCAAGACTAAAAAAGCAGCTCCCTCTGAGATGACAAATCCTTTTCTTCTTTTGTCAAAAGGACATGAAGCTGCAATTGGAGGAACTTCTGCTGTTGAAAGAGAACCAATTACATCAAGTGTTGCATAAGTGAGTGGACATAATGGAGCTTCTGAGGCACCTGCTAACATCACTCTCGCTTCACCTGACTCAATAAGCATCAGACTCATCCCAATTGTATCAAGTCCGGCCGTACAACCAGTCGAAAGAGAAGCGACAGGACCTGTAAATTGATATTTTTGAGCAAGGACAGATGCTGGGTAGTTAAAAAGTCCCGAATGATAAAAACTAGGCCCAATCGGCATATACTGAATAGGTCTCTTCCCAAAATCACTACTCCGTCTGAAAATATCTTCAATATAAGGAGTTCCCCCAATAGCAGAAGAGAAGACGATCCCTTTTGTTTCTTCATCATTGGGAAGGGGAAGAGTATCTTGAAGGGCCATAAATCCAGCAGCAACTCCCATTTGCACAAAGCGATCACAAGCAATTACTTCATCCCACCCTTCCGAAGAACAGATCTTTTCAAAAGAAAAATCAGGGACCCGAACTGAGACCTGACTTTTCGTTTTCCACTCAATCATCTCTGGATCACTTTTAATCCAAGACTTTCCTTCTTCTAGTCCTTCCCAATATTTTTGCTTCCCAATGCCACAAGGAGCAATCACACCAATACCAGTTACAACAACACGTTTTTTCATTAGATGCTCACAAATACTTCTCTTGCTTTTTTCATTAGATCAAGGGCTTCAAACGTGGCTTTTCTCGCTTTCTCTTGCAATTCCTCTGTAATGCAATATTTAATTAAAAGGCGTTCACCAAAAGTCACATGATAAAGTTCATCCTTGGCTACTTTCGCAACTGTTTCTTTAATCCCTGGTGGGAATCGATTCATATTGAATTCCATAAAGCCTAAAACACCTGTTTCTGAAGCGATGTTGTGGGCTGCTAACCTTTCAACAAGCGTAGGAAGAGATGGATAGTATTCCTCCATTAAATATCGCCATTCTTCAGGAGGGGTAAAATCTTCGGGCAAGATGCCATAAGAAGCAAGGTGCTTTCTTAACCAAACATAGTGATTGGCCTCATCTTCAATTTGATGAGCAAAATTAATAATTACATCTGGTTGCGTATAGTCTTTAATCCATTTTCCAATAAAAGCAACAGCTGTTCGTTCGTAATAGACAGCAAAATTAAGCCAGTGCTTAATGATTTCAACAGGCAGTTCAGATGTTTGCGTGCCTGGCAAAACAATATCTTTTTTTGCCTCGTGAGCTCTGTAGATTTCCTGGACAAGATTTTTAACAAAAATTCGACTTTTCATTTACTTCACTGGGTTATCGTTTTATGGGCCTCAAGAAAAAACATTTTCTTATTTCCCATCAGGTTTTTATGGAAAAACTCCTTTTCCACATGTGATCTATCCGTA
>DATECD010000079.1:0-9983 GCA_035287065.1 Chlamydiales bacterium
GGTTCTTGATGGCCAGTTACAAGATTCTTTTGAGGCAGCCAGAAATGCTGACATGGTGATCTACCATCAGGCTGCTTTCGCGGGGCCCCATTTGGCAGAGCATTTCCATGTTCCAGCTGTTCAAATGTTTTTGCAGCCAGAGCTCCCTACAGCTGAGCATCCTTCTTGTTTAGTAGGAATGCCAAAATGGTTAGGGCGTATTGGCAATTTGATTGGACATTGGATTTCTCAACAATTTCTATGGCAAGTTTTTCGAGGGAAAATCAATCACTGGAGAGTAGAACATCTAAAGCTTTCTAAAAGCCCTTTTTGGAAGCCCACGAATTATTCAAACATCCGCAACTTAGTAGCCTTTAGCCCCTCTTTGATCCCACGTCCAACTGATTGGAATTCTTCCATTGGAATGACAGGATTTTGCCGTGTTCTAGAAGAGCAGCAATGGCAACCATCTCCTGCACTATCGCACTTTTTGCAAGATGGTGAACCTCCTCTTTATTTGGGATTTGGAAGTCTATCTGAGACTTTTTCTCCTGAAGATATCAAAATGATGATCACTGTCTTAAAAGAGAGAAAAATTCGGACAATTGTTCCGAAAAATCTTCCCGGACTTCAGGAACTTAAGCCCCCCTCACCTTATATTTTTGCTATAGACTATGTTCCACACGATTGGCTATTTCCTCGGGTTTCAGCTGTGATTCACCATGGAGGAGTGGGAACTCTTTCTTCTGGATTGCATGCGGGGAAACCAACTTGGGTAATGCCTTGTATAGTGGATCAGTTTTTCTTTGGTGAAAAAGTGGTGGAATGGGGGATTGGACCTTTAGCCATGCCGAGAAATAGGATCACGCAGGAAGCCTTTTCAGCAGGGTTAGATCGTTTGTTAAATACTCCCTCTTATCGGGAGAATGCATTGCAATTTAAAGAAAAGTTAAGCAAGGAAAATGGGGTCGAAGCTGCTTATTCTTTTATTTTTTCGAGAAATGAGGAGATTTCATGAGTGCAGTTACACTGGATCACAAAGCAGAAGAATTCTCCGTAAAATATGACCCTGAAAGTGGCCTTTCTCTAAATGAAGAGCCAAAAAAAAAGTGGGGAGTGATTCAATCTCTTGCTCTTAAATCTCTTTTTTCAGTTGGTGGTGGATTGATTGGGGGCGGCCTTGGATTAGTTCCTTTTGTGGTTGCAGTTGTTTGGGTTAAAACACAAGAAAAGGGCTTAGGACAAGTTTTTGTATGTATCCGGGCTATAGCTTTGCTCGGACCTATCGTTCCTTTAGGTGCTATTGCAGGAGCAAGGGCTGGTAATCAAATTGCAAATGGAATTTTGAATCAGGAAAATCGAGTGGAGCTTTTCTATCGGAGTGCACTTCGGGCTACTTGTGCTACATTTGGAGGAGGGACTGTACACATTGCGAGTATGGTTGGACTAGCGCTTCTTATGGGATCTTTGGAAGCTTTGTATCTTGAAAGATCGCATCGACCTGCAAATGGCAAGGCTATCGCAAAGTTTGCAATGACCATTTTATGGACTTACGCAGGGGCTAAAATGGGCGATCATCTATCAAAGCACCTCATCAGCGTAAAAAAACAGAACTAAAGTAGGGTTTTCGTTATGAACAGCATCAATACACTCAATCAAACAATTCAATCGACATTTCATCTTGTCCGTTATGTGATCAATCATCCCATACAAACAGCAACAACACTTCTTGCTCTTGAAGTTTTTTCTTCTGCGTCTGCTAGACAATCATGTGTCCCAGACGAAATCTGTTTTGGAACAATAGTCGCTCTGACTACAGCTGGTTCACCAGACGATGGTAAAGTCTTTTGTGCTTGCAGAGAGATTCTTGCTGCGCATTGCAAGGACTCTGAAGAACATTTATTTTGCAAGGCATTCAAAGATACTTTATGGCATTTTCATCAAAAATTTGGAAATAACCCTACTCCCTCAATGGAAATCGATGGCTTTACCATCGGGGCCTGTTTGGCAAGTGATTCATTATCTGATCTTAGAGACAATTGGGCTCAAGCTTATTTATCAGAGAATCCTTCTGAAGAAAAACTGGTTTCTCTTCTCCACGATATGGAAAAAATTGCCTTTCCGGAAGAAACTACTTAAAAAATGTCAGCAAAAAGACTTACGATGCCAAAAAGCAAAATCAACTTGAATGCTCTATTCATAAAATTTTCCTTCAGCGCATAATTCAACCATTCCTGAATTTGAGAGATAGCAAATGCGGTGGTTTTTTTTCCTTTTTGTTCTTCCCCTTTCTCTTTTTTCTATAGATTTTCCTGCGTGGATGGTTGACCAGATTCGTAAAGATTACGCGAAACTTAAGCCTTCTGATTTACAGCAAGAGAAGATGGAAGCTTTTATGCGTGCATGGACTGGGGCGCCAGGTTTCATTTACTATCAGATTCGCGGTAATCAATTCCATTTTGAATCGTTTTTGCCAGAGGGTCATCCAAGAGTTGAGATGATGAATCAGTCGATGAGAGAACTTCTTTCTTGCTACACACTTCCCGATCTCGATTTTATCGTCTGTGTGGAAGATTCGGTGGATCGAGCCAATCTTTCAGTTCCCTGTTTTGCTTTTGCAAAAAATGATGACCTTAAAGAAAAAGTCCTATTGATTCCCGATTTTGAAGCGCTTCAACAAGGAGAACAATTCTTGTCGCAAGTGGAAGAGGGGATTGCAAAATATCCATGGAAAAAGAAAAAAGCAAAGGCGTTTTGGAGAGGAAGCGCAACAGGGGGAGTTTTCAATCAAGACACATTTACGAATTTTCCCCGCAGTCAGCTTGTTTTTCAGTCTCTTCTCCACCCAAAACTGATTGATGCAAAGCTCGTTTATCCTTTAGTTCAAAGTAATGATCCTCAAAAAGTTACGGCTATTTTTTCGAATTACTTTATTAGTAAGCTGACACCGATTGCGCACCATATAAAGTACAAGTATCAAATTCTTGCTGATGGGAATACGTGCGCTTATAGCAGAGCCTATTGGCAGTTTTTTTCAGGCTGTCCTATTTTTAAACATAGCTCCCCCAATATCCAGTGGTATTATGGTGCTTTGATACCGGGAATTCACTACATTCCCTGCAATGCCGATTTCAGCGATCTTCCTCAAAAGATTGAGTGGGCAAAAAAACATGATCGAGAAATGCAGCAAGTTGGAGTGAATGCAAGGGAGTTTGCTAAAAAAAATCTTAAGAAGGAAGCTGTTTACAAATACCTTTATCTCACTCTTTCAGAGTACGCCAAAATGCAGGAAATGAATTAGTACCCATAGCGCTGGAATACTTTTTTTTGCTTATCGCGATAGACATTCAATAGGTGGACGACCTCTTCTGGAGGGGCGTAGGTTTGTGAGCTGATGTGCGAGCCATGAAAGCCTGAGAGGGGAAGCGCCTCTTGAAAATTGGAGAGTGAAGCGAGTTTTTTTGTGATGTTTTCCTTGCTGTAACCTTGCCGAATCCTCTCTTTATCTTCATCTGTTATCGTGAAGAAAAGTTGTGTCTCAATTGTAGAAAAAAGCGCATCGAAATTGCCCTCAATCTCTTCGTATTTGAGTACGATAACACTGTAGCCTTCGTTTTTTAGTTCTTCGATCCTTTTTAGATATTTGGCTTGTTTGGAGATTTGGCTACGGCACCAATCGTTTAATTTTTGGGGAGGTTCTTTGCGCGTGCGGTACCTCGACACACTGGCGTGAATGGGATTGCGGATTGTGGCAATGCAGAGAGTTCCTTCTTTTCCAAGTGCTTTGACGTTTTTTCGATCGTGCGTTTTGCGCACTTTTCCCCCGAGATGAAAAGGGTCGTGAGGAAGTGAAAGACCTTTATCTTCTTCGAAAAGGTAGCGAAAGACATTGTATACAAAAGAACTTCCTGTCCTTGGAGCTGAGTAGATCACAACCTTATTGTAAGGTCCTGTGGAGTACATCTTTGTGCGAGAGTAAGGCAGGTTTTCTGGATCTAAAAAAGGGGAGGCGCTTTCAGAAGGAAGATTTCCAAAAACGCTCATACTGAAAGATAAAAGAAAAAAAATAAAAACCATGTGGCTTTCAAGTTCCTCGTATATATACCGCTCGTGATTCAAGAATCGGTTCTGACTACGTCGGGCAGCCATTAAATTTGAAGCTGCCTGCATCGCCAAAGTGTTTAACTTTGGAGGCGTAGGCATCGGCTTCGCCTGCTTAAAATTTAAGGCGCCTCCTTGTCATTTTTTAAGATTCTTGAACCACTCTCGGTATACATAAAAAGAAAGCATAGCGTATAGGATGTATTATGAGCACGGCCCCTCTTTTTCAGCTAAAGGACTGTAATCTGGCACTGATGGCTACGGGGATTTCAGCAGAGTCGTTGCAAGAACTTCGCGACCGCCTCTATGAAGTGCCGATTGGTTCCCTTTATTATCACTTTTGGGGAGGAAGGCTCCGAGTCTCTTTTGTCCACCCAGAATATCACAACGATTTTGCTTTTTGGGCCCATACCGCCTTACATGATGAGATACTGACAGAGCGGTTTTCCATTATCGATCCCACGGAATATGGAGATTTAGAAGATCTGCGAAGAAGAGTGATCGATGTCATTGAAGAGAGATTAGATGAGAGTGAATTTGTCGCTTGGTCCCGAAAAGAGCAAAAGTTCCATTTTCTCCGTTCTATTACAATCGTTTATGACCTTGAGTTGAAGACAACAACGCCGATAGACCTAAAACAGTGGGTGGAAAAGATGACTCCGACGACAATTTTTTACCATTTTATCGATGCGAGAAGGCGCACAAAAGAGCATTTTGATGATTTTAGTCTATGGCTTTCAGAGTTCGGGGACCAGTATAAAGAGCTCATTGGGAAAATTCGAAAGATTGACCCTTATTTTCTCACCCTTTCTGAGATTCGGAGTAAATTAAATAAGCTTTTTGAGGAGCATTTGTGAACGGCTCAATTTGGGATCCCTATCGCACTTTACTCGGTACTGAAACAATTGATCAGCTCTCAAATTTTCTTTTTATCAGAAAGAACTCACAGAAGAAAAGGATCTTAAGTTCAGTGTGATCAAGAGATGCTTGCACCTTCGAAAAAAAGAGAAAGAGCTTTTTTTGGAAGGGGAATACCTCCCTTTAAAAACACCAGAATCAACCATTGCTTTTTTAAGGCGGTGTAAAAATCGGGAAGTGATCATTGCGGCCCGCCGTTTTCGGGAAGAAAAAAGAGAAAAAGAGCACTTCCATTTCCTTGAGTTGCAAAATAGGAAATGGAAAGACCTTTTTACAGATGAAATCCTTCATGTTCATAAAGAGGGGGTTTCTTCCCAAGAACTTTTTCCCAAATACCCTTTTGCGATATGGCTTCCATGTTAGGTGCACATTTCCTCTCCGATTCTACAGTTTCTTTCCGAGTCTGGGCTCCTTTTACCCCCGCTCTTTTTCTTGAATTAGAGGGAAAACCTTCTATCCCTATGGAAAAAAAAGAGAGAGGGTATTTTGAAGTGGAAGTGGATTCTATAAAAGAAGGGATGCTCTATTCCTATCGCTTTGCAAATGGCCTTGTACGAGGAGACCCTGTTTCTCGGTATCTTCCTCAAGGGCCCTTGGGTCCAACAGAGATTTGTAAATCTCATTTTCCATGGACGGATCAGAACTGGAAAAAAATTCCGCAAAAAGAACTCATCTTTTATGAATGTCACATTGGGACCTTTACTGAAGAGGGGACTTTTGCAGCGGCAAAAAAGAAAATCCCCTATCTCAAAGACCTTGGCATCAACTGTCTTTCTTTGATGCCAGTTGCTGAATTTTCAGGGCAGTTTAATTGGGGCTATGATTGGGCGAACGCTTTTTCCCCATATCATGGTTACGGAAACCCCAGTGAATTCAAAAAATTCATTGACACTTGCCATGCAGAGGGGATTGCCATATGTCTCGATGTGGTCTACAGTCACTTTGGCCCTGAAGGGTGTTTTCTCAATGATTTTGGTCCTTATCTCACAGGTCGCTACAAATCCCCTTGGGGTGCATCGATCAATTGGGATGGCCCAGGCTCAGATGAAGTACGCACCTTTTTCTTGCAAAATGCCCTTTACTGGATTAAGGAGTTCCATATCGATGCGCTTCGACTCGATGCAACTCACGCTTTTTTTGATTTTAGCGCGACACCTTTCATTAAGCAGTTGATCGAGAAAGTTGCTGAAAAAGCCTTAGTGATTGTAGAGAACAATCTCAATGATTTCCGCTTATTAGCGCCTCCTAAAGGAGCAAATGCTTTTTGGAATGATGACTTTCATCACTCTCTTCATGTGGCTTTGACAAAAGAGCGAAGTGGATACTACATGGATTATGAGGGCCTTAAAAGTCTGAAGGTCGTATTAGAACAAGGAGTTCTCTACGATGGAACAAAGGTTTCACCTTATCGCGAATGCAGTTACGGCAGTTCATTTCAACAGGCAGCGCCAGAACAGTTGATCTCCTATTTGCAGAATCACGATCAGATCGGAAATAGAGCAAAAGGGGATCGGATTTCTTTAACTTTTCCTGAAGAGAAAGTGGTTGCTATGTTCCTCCTTTTTTCTCCCTACTTACCCCTTCTTTTTATGGGGCAAGAGTATGGGGAGAAGCGCCCTTTTCGTTATTTTGTCGATCTATCTAGTAAAGAACTCATGAACGCAATTCTTGAGGGAAGAAAAGAGGAATTTGGAGAAAATTCTGAGATGGGAGAGAGCGCATTTTTACAGTCTAAACTGAGTTGGAAAATCGATCCTTTTCTCCATACGCTTTATAAAAAACTCATCGCGTTTCGGAAAATATTCCCATTTTGTATTAAAGAGGGGATGAAGGTAGAGGTGCAAGAAGGGCTCATTACGATTGTTTACCCCTCTTTAGTCGTTGTTTGCGGCTTTTCCCCAGGTGTTTTCCCTCTTCCAAAAGGAGCTAAGAATATCCTTTTGCATACAGAAGAGAGCGCTTTTGGGGGAAAGGGGATGATCTCTATAGAAGAGAAGACCTTTACGCTCACTTGTCCAACAGGGGTATTCTTTGAGAAATAAGGTTCTGAATTAATTTGTAATTAATCGTAAAAATTATTGTTGGTTTTTGTTTTTATTGATTGGTTGTGATTTTTTTTGTTGCTCTTCTTGAGAAATTTGAAAATGTTATGAAACAGAGAATTCTTCTCATTGGATTGGGTCCTCATTCTAAACGGATCTATGTAGCGGGACTGAGACGATTTGGTTTAAGCCCCATTCTTATTATTGATATTGAATCTAAACGAAAAGAAGTTGAGACCTTTGTTAAAGAGAAAGGTTTTTCGTCCGAACTCTTTTTTATTCCCGATGAAGAGCGTGATGCTGCTGTTTTGTCTGATTGGGTTCAACAAAATCTTGATCGATTGATCACTTTGTATCGCATTACTCATGCGATCATTAGTACAGAACCAAAAGCGCATTACGCGTATCTTCAGTATCTAATCGCTAAAAGGATTCCCATCCTCACTGACAAGCCGATTACTTCTCCAATAGATGTAATTAATGATGAAGAGCAAGCAAATAAGATAAGAACTGAATACCACCATTTACTTTCATTAGCCAAAAGATATAACACTCAGGTATTGGTTCAATGCCAACGTCGCTATGACGCTCGCTATCGATGGATCATTGATAAAGTAGGAGAGTTGATGCAGGAATACTCCCTTCCTGTTTCTCATATTCATATCACCCATTGCGATGGCAGTTTAAATATGCCAGATGAGTTTTTTTCACGAGAGAATCATCCGTACAAATATGGATACGGTAAACTCTTTCACAGCGGATACCATTTTATCGATTTGGTAAATATGTTACTCTCGCATAATCAGCTTTGTCCTGAAAAAAGACCGTCTGACTGCCTCGTTACTTCCTCTCATTATAGTCCTCATGACCAACTGTTTGCTCTAGATGAATCTTTTTATTTGCGCGCGTTCAAGAAGAGTGGTTATTCGTCATTTTATGAGCTTTGGCGTAATAAAAAATATTTGAATATGGGTGAGCTTGATATGCTTGCCCTATTTGAATTTTCTCGAGGCTCCCAAGTTGTTACTACCTGCTCTTTGAACCTATTGCAATCTGGTTTTTCGCGCCGCGCTTGGACGCATCTTCCAATCGACAATTACAAGGGAAATGGCCGAGTGCGGCACGAAACAGTAAGTTTGCAGATGGGACCTTTAATGAATATTCAGGTACATAGCTAT
Source organism: Chlamydiales bacterium (assembly GCA_035287065.1). Classification (GTDB taxonomy): domain Bacteria; phylum Chlamydiota; class Chlamydiia; order Chlamydiales; family SM23-39; genus JAGWKO01. Next base: position 8,219 of record DATECD010000079.1, read on the forward strand.
CAGGCACACGAAATTAAAGAACGGAATAATCAATCTATCGATCATTGCGCTCCAGGAGGGCTCGAACATTTCGATATACATATTTTCAGAAATTGTGACATTATAGGGGGCCTTCCTTATGAAATTGTGAAGGGTAATAACCTCTTTCCGCAGCAAACTGAAACATCCGATCATTTCATCGGGTATAATGAATATGCGCGACATGAATGCTTATCGGATTTCTTAAATGGCGGAGAAGGTCAATCAACTCTTCAAGCCCAAATGCTTACGATCGATATGGTTACGAACGCATATATCAGCATGTGTCGGAAGCGCCGCGGAGAGGCTCCAGTATCAAGATTTAAACTAACAGATTAAAATTCAACAGAAAGTTTCCCGACGGAGGAGGGATGAAATAACGTATCGCAATTGATCAACTCCCTTCAGGTTGTAATCAATTTCTAGAATTGTTCGAACACCTTATCCCTCATTTTTTAGTACACATCGGATAATTTCTTTAAGCTTTGGCAAAAGTGAATTGAATTCTGTATTATCTAATTCTTCGCTAGATACCCATTTGTATTCAGAATGCTCCCCATTTAGAACAACCTTCGGCTCTTTTTCTACAGCTTCAGTTAGATAAGTAAAAATATTCCGGTAGGAAGGTTCTCCTTTTGATTGTATTAGAGCTGTTCTTTCTTCTAAAAAGTGGACAATGTTGACCGCAAACCCCACTTCCTCTAAGGTTTCTCTTTTAGCAGCGTCAGCGGTGATTTCAAGAAGTTTAACTTTCCCCGCAGGGACATTCCAAACTCCTGGCGCCACATCGATTCCTTCCGCTCTTTTGGTTAGAAGAACTTTCCCTCGATATCTAATAACCGATTCAACTGCTAATCGAAATGAAGGTGCTGATATGCTTGTCATGGAATGACTCCTTTCGAGGAGGGATTATACCATAGTGACATTTATTAGATCGCTTTCACGCTGACTGGACAACCAACTTTTGAATTCATTTCGGTATAGATTTATGAGAATATGTCTTTTTATTTTGGTATAACTGCAAGGGAGATTGCGGCAAGTGCGGTGGGAATGTGCAGAAGCGGCATTTCCATGGAAATAAAGGCTAAAATTAAGAGAATCAAACCGAGAAGAACATTGAGATAGCGAATTTTTTTTGCTACTTCTGCCATTGCAATGACGGAGAAGACGATCAGAAGAGCTCCAAGGACAGGGTCTAAAGAGTGGAGCGAACCTTGTAGAGAAAAAGCAGAAGGGCTTGCCATAAGGAGTATCCCTAAGGGAATGGTGCAGAAAAGAGTCCAAGAAAAGTCCATTCCCCAAAAACCTGCTTTGCAGATTGTAAAACAAGAGGCATCCATCTCTGGGGTCACAAGGTCTTTTTTTGCTTTAGGACATTGACCGCCAGAAAAAAGGGTTTTCCATTTTGTCGCTTGAAGAAATTGGAAACTTGCGACAACTTCATCAAGTGCTAAAGGTACGGCAATGAGCATGGTACTTGCAGTAATCAGACAAACAGTACACCAAGTGCCAACTGCAAGAGGCTGTAAGATGACTAAGATCACACTGACAAGGCCCACTGGGATAACTAAGAGGCCAAAGACGATAACGAGCCACGGAGCTGTTCGCCAACGCGATTTTCCTCCCCAACAAGAGGCAAGAAACTCCAATGTATATGCAAGAGCACCTAATCCTGCATCTGAAACAGGAAAGAGTTTGGCGACATTTGACTCAAGTACGCCTTTTGCTCCAGGTGAAAAAAAAGGGT
>DATECD010000080.1:0-6438 GCA_035287065.1 Chlamydiales bacterium
TACAAAAATCCCTGCTTTTTTTGCCGCATATCCCAAGTGAGTCTCAAGAAGCTGACCCATATTCATACGAGACGGCACCCCAAGCGGGTTGAGAATCATCTCAATGGTTTCGCCGTTTTGCATGTAAGGCATATCAGCTTCTAGAACAAGTCTTGAAACAACACCTTTATTCCCGTGTCGACCTGCCATCTTATCGCCGACTTGGAGCTTTCTCTTTGTCGCTACATAGACTTTTACTTGGCGAATCACACCAGGGTCTAACTCTGTATCCCCTTTGCGCATGAATTCAATCTCAGCCTTATGTTGCATTTGCAAGCTCTGAAGAGTGAGTTCATATTCACGCAAGATCCGCTTCAATTCTACATAAAGCTCCTTATCTGCCATGATGAGATCTTCAGCCTTCTCACTTTCCAGCAGTTCGATCATATCTTGATTAATTGCCTCATCTTCTTCAATGATCACCTTTCCCGTTTTCCGATGCATGATCGGAGAAGGCGCTTTTTCATTGAGAAGAAGAGCTCCTAGCTTCTCGTGGAATTCGATCTGAAGCTCAGCTTCTTTTGTCTTATAATCGGAGTGGATATCCTTGATGCGCGTTGCTTCTTCAACAAGCTCATCATCTGTCTTTGAAAGGCGATCCCTTCTCGAAAAGACTTTCACATCCATCACAACCCCTTCTGTTCCAGGAGGCGCTGTAAGTGATGCATCTTTCACATCAGCTGCTTTCTCACCAAAAATAGCTCGAAGGAGTCTTTCTTCAGGAGAGAGTTCCGTTTCAGACTTCGGAGTGATTTTTCCAACAAGGATTGTACCCGGTTCAACTTGAGCGCCGATACGAATAATCCCATCGTCGCCAAGATCCTTCAACATCTCCTCAGAAATATTGGGGATATCCTTCGTAATCTCTTCTTTTCCAAGCTTTGTATCTCGCGCTGTCAACTCAAACTCTTCAAGATAAATTGAGGTATAAGCGTCTTCGCGAATCAACTTCTCAGAAATAATGATCGCATCTTCGTAGTTATAACCACACCACGGCATGAATGCGACAAGTACGTTTTTCCCTAGCGCAATCTCACCCTTATCAGTAGCAGGACCATCTGCAAGCACATCTCCAGCGATGATTTTATCGCCTACATTGCAAAGAGGAGTCTGATTGATACAGGTTCCACTATTTGAACGCATGAATTTTTTGAGAGCATAGGTGTGCTTCTGAAGCGGATTATCTTTGGGAGCAACAACAATCCGATATCCATCCACATACTCTACTACGCCATCTTCTTGCGCAACAATAACAGCGCCAGAGTCACGCGCAGATCTTCCCTCAAGTCCTGTACCCACAATCGGAGCATCCGTCTTTAAAAGAGGCACTGCTTGTCTTTGCATGTTTGATCCCATCAATGCGCGGTTCGCGTCATCGTGCTCAAGGAAGGGGATCAAGCCAGCAACAATGGACACAAGTTGCTTAGATGAGACATCTGTGTGAGTCACTTTGGAAGTTTCAATTTCCATCGGTTCTCCCCGCTGGTGCGCCCAGCAGATCGACTCGCTAAACATGTTAAATTCATCAACTGGCGTAGAAGCTTGCGTAATCATCAGATCCGTTTCTTGATCTGCTGTCATATACTCAATTTCGTCTGTCACCACTCCTTCGCGAACAATTCGATAAGGGGTTTCGATGAAACCAAACTCATTGATCTTTGCGAAAGTAGAAAGAGAAGTGATCAAACCGATGTTTGGTCCTTCAGGAGTTTCAATTGGGCAAATCCTCCCGTAGTGAGAAGGGTGAACGTCGCGCACTTCAAAGCCAGCTCTTTCTCTATTCAAACCTCCAGGCCCTAAGCAGGAAAGTCTTCGCTTATGAGTCAGCTCAGAGATCGGATTTGTCTGATCCATAAATTGAGAAAGTTGAGATCTTCCAAAGAAATCTTTGAGAACTCCAGCAAGCCCTTTCGCTGAAACAATTTTTCCAGGAGTCATTGTATCAGAAGAGAAATCAAAGAGATTCATTCTCTCTTTAATGATCTTTTCCATACGCGCAAGTCCAATGCGGCACTGATTCTGGATCAATTCACCAACTGAACGGACTCGTCGATTGCCCAAGTGGTCGATATCATCAACATAGGCATGTTCATCGCCAAGTTTTAAACGCACCAAGTATTTAAGTGCTGCAACGACATCTTCTTTACGAAGAGTCACTACCTCAAGGTCTTCATCTGTCACACCGAGAGCGAGTTTGCAGTTGAGTTTATAACGGCCTACTCGACCTAAATTGTAACGCTTCGGATCAAAGAAAAGACGCATGATTGTAGAGCGCGCATTAGAAAGTGTAGGTGGCTCACCAGGTCTAATTTTGCGATAAAAATCTTTCAAAGCAGATTCGTAAGAATCGGTTGTATCTTTTGAGAGCATCTTGCTAATCGGATGCGTCTCATCGACATCTTCAGCGATGCGAACAGCTTGGATCCCTTCGTCTACCATCCTCTTTAACATGGCAGTCGTAAGTTTTTCTCCCGCTTTTCCAAAGACAAGACCTGTTTGCTCATCAACAACATCTTCAGCAAGAATCTTTCCGACAAGCTTGATAAAATCTTTCTCAGCTTTGATCTTCACTTTGACAGTTTCAAAAAACTCTTCGAGGATGTCTGAATCTGTAGAATAACCGAGTGTCCTGAGAAACGTGGTTGCTAAGATCTTTCGGCGGCGCTTCTTTCTATCGACGTAGATATAGACTAAATCATTGCTATCAAAGGAAGCTTCTAACCAACTTCCTCGATAGGGGATAATCCTAAAAGAGTAAATCATGGTCCCTTTTGGATGTCTCTCTTGCTCAAAAGAGATCCCAGGGGAACGATGCAATTGGGAGACGATCACCCGCTCAGCACCATTGATGATGAACGTTCCTTTATCAGTCATTACAGGGATCGTCCCCATATAGACTTCTTCTTCTTTAATTCCCGTCGCGTCCGTCAGACGGAATTTCACTTTTAAAGTCACATTGTAGGTAATTCCACGGCGAATGCACTCTTCTGGAGAGTATTTGGGGACTCCCAGGTTATAGGAGAGAAACTCCAAAACAGTCTTCTCATCATAAGACTTTATTGGGAAAATCTCACTAAAAACCTCCTGGAGACCTACATTCTGTCTCTCATGAGACAATAGGTGGGATTGAAGGAATTGGTTATACGACTTAATCTGAATTTCAATCAGATTAGGGAGATCGATGATCTCTTCTCGGTCGCGAAAACTCACCCGTTTTGGGGGTTTCTTTAACATGGATGCTCCTCTTAAGCTACTTATAAAAGAAGAAAGACAAACAAGAGTCCTTTTTTGTCATTTGTTCAAAAATCCATTTAGTGAACAAAAACAAAAAAGGAACCCTTGTACCCATTACGAGATCGTTGCATCTTCTCTCTCTTTTCACTAGACGGATACACCCATCCAAAAAACGAATAGAGATATTTTGCAACAATCCCGCAACAATCATACATAAATTAACGGAAAGCTTATAAACCTTTCAAGGTAACTTTTCCACCGGCCGTTTCAATTTTCTTCTTAGCCTCTTCCGCTTCAGCCTTTGGGGCAGATGCTTTCAAGTCTTTTGGGGCCCCTTCAACGAGATCTTTTGCTTCTTTAAGACCTAATCCTGTGACTTCACGGACCGCTTTAATAATGCCGATCTTCTTGTCATCAGGAATTGGACCTTCAAGAACAACTTTAAACTCCGTTGACTCAGCTGCAGGAGCTGCTGCATCACCACCCGCTGCTGCAGGTGATGCCGCCATTGCTACCGCTGCCTTAACGCCCCATTTCTCTTCCAGCTTCTCTTTGAGTTTTGCCATATCGAGAACAGAAAGCTGACTCAGCTTCTCGACAAGTTCTTCTAACATTTGTTGGCTCATGAATCATTCTCCTACACTTTCATTTTTTACAATCGCTGCTTCCATAACAGAGAGCATCTGGGACATCGGTGCGGTGATAAGCCCCAAGAAGTTCGCTCGCATCTCATCCAACCCTGGCAATGTCGCAAGGAGTGCGAGATCAGCAGCTATAGTTTTCTTTCCATCAATCTGACCAAAGAGCATCTCTACAAGTTTTCCATTTGCTTCAGAAAATTGATAGAGCGCTTTAGTCGAAGGAATCACATCGGATTGGTTGACAAAAAGGATCCCAATGTGTCCTTTCAATTGCTCCATTTCAAAAGCAATTCCAACCTTTTCCGCAGCTTTCGCAAATACAGTTTTACGAACCACTTCAAAATGACCCCCTGCTTTTGCAACCGCATCGCGGAGCTGCCAAGAGAGATTCGGGGTCAATTGCGCATAAGAGGCAACGACCATCGATTGAGAGGCGTCAATTTTTTCTTTGATTTCGTTTAATAATAATTCTTTTTCTTTTCTCATTGCCCACCTTAGCTCGTTTGGACTGTCTGTAGATCAATCTTCAAACCAGGTCCCATTGTCGATGAAAGGAAAAGAGATCGGAAGAAAGTCCCTTTAGCACTCGCCGGCTTTGTCTTAGCAATTGCCTGAAGGAGCACTTGAAGGTTTTCAACTAAATTCTCAGCATTGAAAGAGAGCTTTCCAGCAGCGACATTCACGCTTGCTGTTTTATCTGCTTTAAACTCAATCTTTCCCCCTTTCACCTCTTTGACTGCCTTAGCTACATCATTTGTAACTGTACCTGCTTTAGGAGTTGGCATAAGCCCTCGAGGTCCTAAAATCTTCCCAAGTTTTCCCACTTCTCTCATCATGTCAGGAGTTGTAATAAGAGCTGAAAACCCGGTCCATCCCGCTTTGATTTTCTCAAGCATTTCATCACCACCAACAAAATCAGCTTCAGCAGCTTGTGCTTCTTTCGCCTTGTCGCCTTTTGCAATGACCACAACGACTATTTTTTGCCCTGTTCCGTGAGGAAGAGAGACTGTACCGCGAACTTGCTGATCTGATTTTTTTGGATCAATCCCGATCTGTAAAGAGATATTGATCGACTGATCAAATTTAACTGGAGGGCATTTTTTTAAAAGTTGAATCGCATTCTCAAGAGAATATGCCTTCCCCTCTTCAACTAATTGATCAACTTGTCGCATTCGTTTGGATCGATGTGCCATACGATTACCCTCCCTCTACGATGTCAACACCCATAGAACGGGCTGTTCCCATAACCATCATTTCTGCAGCCTCAACAGAGACAATGCGCATATCTTCCGCTTTCTCTTTTGCAATTTTTTTAACTTGACTGCGTTTGAGTTTACCCACTTTATCTCTATTAGGAACTTTTGACCCTGACTCAATCCCGAGTTCTTTTAGAATCATTCGAGAAACAGGAGGCTTCTTCGTAATAAAAGTGAAACTTTTATCTTGATAAACATTAATAACGACAGGGAGAATATCTCCTCCTTTGTCTTGCGTTTTTGCATTAAATTCTTTGCAAAACGCCATAATATTAACCCCCGCTGAACCAAGAGCTGGTCCAATGGGAGGTGCAGGGTTTGCCTTCCCCGCAGGGATTTGCAACTTGATCTGCTTAACAAGTTTTTTTGCCATTCTCCATCCTTTGCGAGTCCAAACGAAGGTTTTCTCCTTCTCCCCGCTAGTATCTAAACTAATCTATCTCTAACTTGCGTTCTCAGCAGTGGCTTGTTCCACTTGCCAAAACTCTAAATCATCTACACGCGTATCTCGACCAAAGATCGAAACCATCACACTGAGACGTCCTTTTTCATGGTTCACCTCAGTTACAACTCCAACAAAGTTGATAAAGACACCGTCTGTAATCTTTACGCGATCGCCAATTTCCACTTTATGTTTCTGGACAACACTTTTTTGACGATCCTCAAGTTCTTTTCTAATATCTGCAATCTCTTTCTCAGAGAGTGGGCAAGGTTTTTCCCCGCCGAGGAAATCGATCACTCCAGGAGTTTCTTTGACATAAGCCCAAGCCTCATCCGTCAAATTCATTTTGACCAAGATATAGCCAGGCCACATCCGCTTCTCGCTAATCTTCTGTTCCCCTCTTTTGACCTCAGCGACATTTTCGGTAGGGATCAACACTTCTTGGACATCGTCTGCTACACCTTTTGCCTGTCGATGCTCTTCAAGAGCTTTCTTAACCTTCCGCTCTTGGCTCGACATCACCTGGATCACATACCACTTCTCCATTCCTTGCTCCCTAACCAAAAATCCACTGAAAGAAGTTGCTTGTTCCATTGAGGAAAGTCCGGATTGCAAAATCAACTCCATAAATTGCGAAAGAGAATAAAAAAGTAGCTAACACCACCAATTTTGTCCCTAACAACAACTCCTCTTTCGAGGTCCATGTGACTTTTTTCATCTCTTGTTTCACGTCTTTGAAATAAGAGATTTTCTTCCGCTCTGACGCCACTACAGTCATCATTTTTCCTTTTCTACTTCGAGTGCGGAGGGATTCGAACCCCCGACC
>DATECD010000081.1:0-2102 GCA_035287065.1 Chlamydiales bacterium
AGAGACGATCACTCCCTCTAAAGAGCCTGTTTCCCCCTTAAATCTTCTAACACCTACAAAATCGGAAGAGGCAAAATCCTCCCTAAAAATGGCTGCCCCGGAAACTCCGCTAAAAGAGCCCCCTACAACCAAAAGAGAATCCCTTTCTGAAACAGAAGAAGTAAAGAAAACAGAAGAAACTCAGATTCCTCAGGCTGAATTTATTGACACCTCATTTGTAGCACCTCCTCCAGAACAAAAATCGATTGAAACGCCTAGCACTGTTGAAGAAGAAAAAACAATAGAAGAGCCCTCTGCAACAGCTTCTCTCTTAAAGGAAGGAGAAAAGGAAAAAGAAAAAGAAGAAGAAGCGGAGGAAGTTTTTGTCCCCCCTGATACGACACATGCGATTGTAGAAGGTCCCCCTCTCCTTCAAACAGATACCCCCTCTTATGCTCACCTTAACCCTGAAGTGTTTGAGCTTTTTGAAAGAATGATCGGCTACATGGTAATCGAAGAGACAAAAGGAATTGCAATCACAACGGTAAAGCTTTCCATGCCTGGATCCGTTTTTAATGATTGTGAAATCAAGTTAGAACATTATGACACAGCCCCCAGTTCTTTTAATATTCAACTCTCGGGAAACCCAGAAGCGGTGGATCTATTTAATGCAAGTTTCTCTGATCTAGCGGCCGCATTTGCACAAAGCAACTATGCCTTTGATGTGCACTTACGCCGCCCGATCCTTTCCACGGAACATCGTCATCTGATTCAACGTAAAGATCGGGTAGTCGGCGATGAGTCTTCCAAAAAAGAGAACGCCGGATAAATCAAAAAATTAATGCAGCGTTCTAAAATAAGCCAAAAGAGAAGTTAGTCCTTGATAGAGGGCCCAAAGTCCACAAAGGGATAGCATTTGCCATTGGTTTTTTCTAAAAAATATCTTGCCAAAGCACCAAAGAGCAATTGTACAGGTAATTAATCCAAAAACTAAGGGGTTGTTTCCATAAGGGATCAAAATAATAATAGTTAAAAGAGCTCCAAGACATTCAAGCTTTCCTTCTATTTTCCACCACTTCTGAATTTTTTCTTTTCGAGTCATTTTTGTGTCTATTTCCAAAACTCCCACCATCTTTTTGATATATTAGTTTCTGAGTCATCTCCATCATGGAGAGTATGTTCAAGATTTTCTACACGATGTTCGAGTTCTACAGCATCATTGTACATCTTACACCCTTTGATGACATCATTGGATGCACACCCTATAGCCCATCCAGCAAACCAAACTGCGCCGCTAGCTGCGGTAACGCCTGCCCCTGCAGCTTCAAGAGCCGCTCTAATGAGCTTGTTTGAAGCTTCATCTTTTAGTTCAGCAGCTTCTGCTTGCAAAAATTCAATTTCTTCTTCCGTATTTTGAGGTCTGTCATAGCGACTAATATAAGCAGGAATAAACATTAAACGCTTAGGGTGACGTTTAGGACAGCTAGTAAATGTCTCTGTCCATTGCTCAAGCGCTTTTTTTAATGAGTTTAGATTTCTTAAAAAATCTGTGGAAACGCTCTCATCTTGTTCTTTTACTTGAGCCTCAAGATTTGCTAAAAAACAGACTTGATTTTCTGAAACAGCCAACCATTTGAGAAATTCCGTTTTAACCTCATTCGTAAAAGAGCCTTTCTTCATGCGATTTCTCTGAGACACGGTTGACAAAAAGATTATGTTAAGATAGGATCGCCTTCATATCGAAAAGAGGCAAAAGTGAGCGGATTATGAAAGTGTTGTCTGTTCTGTTAATGATGGGGTGTTGTCATTTATCCGCGATATCACAAGATCATTTAGTAACAAATCAAGTGAGGGAACTATTACAGGGGTCTGGTTTTTTTATCGAAGGGCCTCTTGTTTTAAGCGAAACGTACCCTGTAATCAATTCCCCTCCTGATCCATTGAAACGGCAAAAAATTGATAAACCGATGTCTACCGGAGTGCGTTGCCTTGACGGTGTTCTTACCTGCGGCGAAGGGCAAAGAATTGGGATTTTTGCCGCAGCTGGTGGAGGTAAATCAACCCTTTTAGGAATGATTGCCAGGTATGCAAAAGCAGACGTCAACGTCATTGCACTGATTGGT
>DATECD010000082.1:0-5033 GCA_035287065.1 Chlamydiales bacterium
AATGCCCACCCAGGATTTGAGGGCCATGCCGAGAAAGACAATTTGCACTTGGGGAGCAAGGCGGTTGGCGATCCCTAAAAAAAGATCGGTGAGAAGGACGCCGATGAGAGCGGGAGCTGAGAGTTGGACGGCAATGCGAAACATAAGGCCAATGAGAGCAAAAATTGCTGTCCAGAAGGGTGTGCTTTGTAAGAAAAATGTGCTATTGACCCCTTCTGTCGCGGGGAAAATTCGATAGGAATCGGCGACACCTTCAAGATAGAGAAAAGGGCCACCCAGCGAATAGAAAAGGGCGATCAGGATAAAATTGCAAAGAAGGCCGATGGGACTTGTTTGTGTTTGCGTTGTTGGATCAGAGACTTGGAGTGAAGAGGCTCCTCTTTGAAAATCGATGAGGGTTCCTGCCATCTGAGCAATAAGAAAGGGGATAGAGGCGAGAAATCCCAAAATAAAGCCGATTAAGAGCTCTTTTAACATATAGCCGATGAAGGCTCCTGTATAGGGGATCTCGTGCTGAGTAAGCATCAAATTCTGCGGGAGAAAGATCGCAAGGAGAGCAAGGCTAAAGAGAATGCGAAGGGTCCCTGGGATATTTTTTGAACCGAGAAAGGGGGCTAAGCTGACAATGGGGACGAGCCTTGCGAGTGTCAAAAAAAAGACAGCGAGAACGGTCATCGGCGCAAGAGAAGGAAGAGAGGAAAATAGAGAGAGGTAATCATCAGTTGCTGTCACTTAAACCCCTTCAGGGATCGCATAACCGTATCGCTTTGCAAGTTGAATGATATTGGAGTAAAGCTCTCTATCTAAAGCTACTTTTAGATCTTCCCAAGTAAATTCGTGGCGGTTTTCTTTTGCCCAGGAATTGGTATTTTTAGGAACTTGAAGAAGGGCATCATGGGGAAGGTGCATTCCAAGTCTTGTTTGAAACTCATCCCACTTTTCATCGAGATCTTCTAATCGATATGTCCACTCTGCTTTTTTTTCTGCTGCAAGGTTCCAGTAGTACCAATACTTTGCGCATTTGACTAGGTGAGGATCTTGAATGGTGATCTCTGGCATGTGTTGAATGATAAAGTGCCAGGAGTGGATATCTTCTGTTCTATATGTAGAGGAGATGACCTGGAGCGGATCTCTTACTTGGTGAAAGATATGCGCGAAATGAAAATCATCAGGTTTTAGGTTCCAGCGTCCGATTTTGGGATCGACGACAAAATCGCAAGTGGACATTCCCTCTTTCCCCATCTTTTCGTGGCGGATATGGAGGCCGCAGGCTTTTAACACTTTTGAGATATAGAGGGTGCCGCTTCTTGCGCATCCAATGATGAGAAGCTTTTTTTCCTCTTTTCGATATGCATTGAAGGAAATGGCCCCTGCGATAAGAAGGATAAGAGAAAAAATAAGAAAAAAGCGCTTCATAGCCCAGCACCTGCAGAAGTCCAGTGGGGAAGGCTTGTGAAAATAGAATCTGTAAAGCGCATCACTTGGGCGCCAAGCCATCCTCCCATGAAGATGATTGTAAAAATGACAGCAAAGAGTTTGACGGTAAAAGAGAGAGTTTGCTCTTGGATTTGAGTGGCTGCTTGAAAAATAGCGACGAAAAGGCCAAGAACCATGCTCACGAGGATCGGTGGACCGGAAAGGAGGAGAATAAGAATCAACGCTTGATAGCTGAGTTGAAAGATTTCATTTTGAAACATAGTTTACCTAAATGACATCGCAAGACCTTGAACAAGCACAGTCCACCCGTCGATCATCACAAGGAGAAGGAGTTTGATCGGCAAGGCAATTGTTAAAGGAGAAAGCATCATCATCCCCATTGCAAGCAAGATATTAGAGACTACCATATCGATAACGAAGAAGGGAAGGTAGATGAGGACGCCAATTTCAAAGGCGCTTTTTAGCTGACTTGTGATGAAAGAAGGGACAAGGATAATAAAATCGTTTCTCTCCAATTGGCTTTTGAATGGCTCGGGGAACATTTGAAAGCCGAGCTTATAGAAACCGTCGATATGGCTCGTATTGCAGTTTCTTTGCAAAAAGTTACGAAGTGGTTCTTTAGAATCATTGACGACTTGAACGACAAAACCAGCAGATTGGGTGGAGATCACAGGGACAGGACCTGCTTGTTCAATGGCAGGCTTTGCTGCCTCATACATGGCAACTCCTGTTGGAAACATCACATAGAGAGTGACAAGTAGAGCAATCCCTGTAAGAACCTGGTTTGGGGGCGTTTGTTGGGCGCCAAGTGCCTGACGAAATAAAGAGAGGACAACGACAATCTTCATGAACGAGGTCAAAAGCATAACAGCAAAGGGCAAGAGCGCAAGTCCTGCAAGGACAGCGAGTTTGACGATCAAAGAGGGGTTTTGCTGAGTATCTGCTTCTTGTGAAGTTGCTGTCGTTACTTTTGGAGGAGTTGGAGTTTGCGCAAGGAGGGGGGAGCTCAAACAAAAAAAGAGGAGAAAAAAAAGCCATAGCTTTTTCATAGAGTTCCCTTATACGTTTTAAAGGCAGCTTCTAATGCGCGCCATTGATTTTCTAGTTGTGCATTGAGAATGCCTGCCTCTGTTTCGATCATGCAACCACCTGGTTCAATATCTGATCTTTCTTGGATCACAAGACTTTCTAAATGCTCAAAAAGTGCTTTTAGCTCTGATTTTTTTTCCTCAAGAATAGGGAGATCGCTTTTATTGACATAGATGTGGATTTTTTTGTGCTGGACAACGGGTTTCACCACATTGCGAATGATATCGATGATTCGATCTGGATGTGTTTTTAGTTCTTCTCCAAAGATTTTTTTTGCTGCACCTAAAGCTAAAGGTAAAATCTTTTCGCTAATCTCTTCACGAAGTTTTTTGACACCCTCTTCCAAGATGAGAAGCTGGTGATTCCAGGTTTTTAGCCCTTCTTGAAACCCTTCTTGAAAGGCTTGTTCTCGAATTTGTTCTGCTTCGATGGCAACTTCTTTCCGGAAATCTGTTGCTTCTTTGCGCGCAGTGTCTAAGAGTTCTGCTGCATTGATGAGTAGAGAAAACTCTGATGCGGGCACCCGTTTTTTACCCGGTTGCAAGTGCACTTGTTTTCCTGAAAGTAAAGAAAAAAGCTTCACTTAGAACTCCTCTTGGGTTTTCCAGCTAAAGGCTGCATTGATCTGTGAGAGAATCTCAACCTGAGCTGCATCTGGCACTTGTAATTTTGAGGCTTTTAAGAGAAGGGCGCCTCTTCCCACATCGAGCAGATGAGCAAGATACCAGGAGAGATCCCCTTCCATTCCAGCTAAGGCAAACCCAAATTTTTGTAGGCCTCTTTTATGGAGAAGGTGTCGAAAGGATTCTTTTGTTCCGTCCCAATCCTCCCAACGAAGAGGGAAAAGTGGGGGGGAAGGAGCGATCGTTTTCAAGAACTTCTTCTCTTCCTCAGATAGAAAACTGTAAATTTTTCGTAAGATTTTTGTCTCGACAATTTGTTTCAACTCCACCATCAGATCAAAGAGAGAGACTAAATCGATCAGCTGAATGAACTCTTTTTTGCTGAGGAAAAGGAGATGGTTGAGAGGAGAGGGGGGGAGAAAAGAGGGGGGAAGAATTTCTTTGCCTATTTGGCAAATGAGCTCTTTTTCGAGAAAGAGCCTTACAGAGGTTTTTAATGCTGCAGGGGGAAGGGGAGGGAGGCCGATCTCCTGGTTTAAGCGGTTCCTTGTTTGTTTAGGTAGGATCGCGAGAAAAAGTTTTTGTTCTTCTTTTGTGTAGTGCTCAAGTGGGGGGAGAAACCAAGACCAGTGGATCAAGGTGAGTAAGGAAAGAGGCGTCTTTGGTTTTTCTGGAGGGGAGGGGAGTTTTTTTAATTTCTCTAAAAGAGAAGGTTGTAAATGTGACTGTAGTTTTTCAGTTCTTTCAGGAGGAAGGCGGGAGAGGGCAACTTTTAAGACCCACGACGTATCCATGTTATTTACTCACCTGTAAGAGGCGACTCTTTCTTTTTAGAAAAAAAGGGACGGATTTGAGGGTAGAATTTGTAGAGCATCCAGCTTACCCCTGAAGAAAGGATAAAAAGGAGGAAAAGAAAGGAGAAAAAGATCCATCGAAACCGAGCAATAGAGCTTTGTGTCATGACAAGGCCCCAAATGCTCGCATGGGTCTGGATCGCTTTAGCTCCTACCATCTCCCCTGCTAACGGAAGGGTAATATCGGAGAGTCTAGAGCGGTCAGAAATCACAGCAACGTCATCATAGTTAAGTCCATTGACACTTGCTGCCATAAGCCTTTTGATTTTGATCTCCAGATGGCTATTGGGATCTTCCAAGATGCCTTGATGTTTTACGTAAACAGAAGCGGTCACTTTTGGTGCTGGGGTTCCAGGTGCTAAAGCGCCTCCTCCTGTTTGCGCAGATGGGAAAGAGATCTGAACATTAGCATCTAAGACTCCATCGATTTTGCGGATCGTATTGGAAAGTTCTTCTGCAAGACCTGCTTGATAGCGGATCGTCTCTTCTAATGTAGAAGACATAAAGCCCGATTTTGCAAAGAGTTGGAGAAGAGTGACTCCCATTTTACGAGGAAGGCCCACTCGATTCAAAGAGGCCATAGCATCGACTGCTTCATTTGAAGCGACGGTGATTGCGTACTGATTGGTTGTGGTTCCTGCGCCGACATTACTAGAGGGGGCTGTCACTTTTTGCGCATCGATACCCTTAGATGCAAGATAGACGATGATCTCATTGGCATCTCGTTCATCAATGCCAGTTACGATCATTTGGTTTGATTCGCATCCTGCAAGCAAGACCAAACTGAAGAGTGCGAGGAGGGAGTAGATGCGTTTGTATATTTTCACGCGGTACCGATTTTCATCATAAGGACTTTGGAATTATCGAACAATCAGCAACTATTTACGGGGAGTTTTGGAGAGATAGGGGGGGCAATTGCCGAATCTGCCGATCGCGTAATGGAAAGCGCCAAGTAAGGCAGCTTTTGCTCGCAAAGCTTTTGTTTTGGCTGAAGGTTTCCTCGTGAGAAGGGATTGGAGAGAGCGGAATA
>DATECD010000083.1:0-5273 GCA_035287065.1 Chlamydiales bacterium
CATTTTTTGAAGCGACAGGGATGTTGCTGAGCGCCTTCCTCCTCTTCCTTCTGCAGTCGGGAAGTAGAGGTTTAGGCCTTCTCCTCACTTTAGTAGCTCTTAGCCTTGCAATCGCAATCCGCGCGATCTACTCCAAAGCAATCCTCATCAACTTAAAAGATAACGCTCTCCACTTTGAGAAAAAACTCAAAGGGTGGCTAAGTTCTATGACCCGTCGCGAAAAAAAAGAGGCCAAGCGCGATATTCTCTCCGCATTGAAATCCCCTTCTGTCGATACACAGCTTCTTGCAATCGATGCACTTTTAGAGCTAGAAGACCCCTCTGTTTTGCCATCGATCCTCCAGACGGCAAAAGGATTTTCTACTGCAGCTAAAATCCAACTGCTTCGCCTTCTCGATGCAACACCTTTTGCAAGTGCATCTCGAGTGATTGAAGCGATCGAACAGTGGGTCGAAGAGGGGAAATCAGATGAACTCTATCGCTGGTCCACTTTCTTTCTCGCTAAAAAAGGACACTTTGATGAAGGGATGGCAGATCTTGCGCTCGACCATGCAGATCCATTGATTCGGGGAGCTGCGATCTTGACGTTCAAAAAATCGGCCACTCAGCTCAATCAGACAATTGCCTTAAAAAAACTCGATCTGATGCTCACTTCCAATCAGATCGATGAAGTTGCAATTGCCCTTGATATTTTGGCAGAAGAAGACTTTCCAGAAGCTGCAGAAAAAGCGCTTCCCCACCTTTCCTCCGATGCCCTTTTAGTAAAAAGGGCAGCTGCCCGCTGCATTGCAAAATTAGCGGGGAAACCTTTCAGTCGATTTGCCCCAAGACTCCTTGAAGAATTAGAAGAAGCAAAAGATAATGCTTTCCGCCTCTCCTTGATCACAGCTCTTGGAAAAATTGCCGATTCAACAACGACAAAGCAGCTCCTTTTAGCAAGTGTCCATTTTCGCCCCAATGAGAGGAGAGCAACAGAAGCAAGTCTTGTTCAGATGGGACTTAAAATCGTCCCCCTCCTTCTTGCACTGACTCAAGACCTTGCTCTTCCCGAAAGAGCTCGAATTTTAGCGGGGAAAGTCTTAGGTCGCCTTGCCCTTCCGCAACTCCAGGCCAATTTAATCGATATTCTCGACATCGAAATTGAGCGCGCCTATTTCTACTTCTATTTTGGTCACACAATCCAAGCGCAACACCCATTATACGACTTAGAGATGCTAGAAAATGCCCTTCTTTCTGGCTACCGATCTGTGATCGACTTCATCATCCATCTTTTAGGTGCAGCTGGGTCTTTGGAAGACCCCGATTTATTGGTCCGCGCGCTCCACAGCCGAAATGCAAAAATTCACTCCCATGCAATTGAGAGTCTGGAAAGAACTTGCAACACCCGAATCTTTCGAATGATTGCTCCCTTGGTCGATGACCTTCCTTTAGAAGAGAAGATGGCAGCTTGCCTAAAATGGCAAGGGGACTACCCTACGTTAACGCTTGGAGAACTCCTTGCGAAATTAGATAAATCCCCCTCCCTTTTTGACCAAGTCGTTGCTGTCAGGCTAAAAGCAAAGCTGCAGATGCCAAACTGGCGCATACAAGTGCGAGAACAGATGAAACACTCATCAGAACCCTTGCACCAATATGCATATGAACTATTAGAGAGCTAACATGAAGAGTTTGATTGAAAAGGCGTTCTTTCTTAAAAAAGTAAAGATCTTTAGCGATTTAGATCTTGAGCTTCTCCTTGCTATTGCTGAAAAACTCCATGAAGATGATTACGATGCAGGAGAAAAGATCTTTACTCCTGGGCAAGTTGCAAACCGCATCTACCTCATCGAAAAAGGGGTCGTCCAACTTTTTGATCCTTTCCTTCAGTTACAAGGAGAACTTTCTGTCGGCGACTACTTTGGCGATGAATCTCTTTTTAATGAGCAGGCAAGAGGCTATATCGCCATTTGTAAAAGCGATGCGCTCTTTCTCACCCTATCTCGCAGCCACCTTCTCTCTATCATTTCAGAATGTCCCTCTGTTGCTGTCTCTTTATTGCAATCCTACGCTTCCCTTCTCCCCTGTCGGCATAAAAAACAAGAGCAAGGAGTCTAGGCTTTGAAGATTCGGACAAGGCTCCTTTTCTTTCTTCTTCCTATCCTAGTTGGGGGGATCGCTCTCATCACGCTCTTTTTTGCCTATAGCTGGTATTCTGCAAATCTCTTTGAAGAGAAATTGCGACAATGCCTATTTCTCATTGGACTAAGCGTTGGCCTGATCATCCCGATTTGCGTCATAGGCCTTTACATCATTGCAAATAAGATTTCGCGCCCCGTGCAAAAACTCAACAACTCCGCTCTTGCCATTGCTGCAGGCCATTACGGGGAATCAATCCAAGTCGACGGCCCGAAAGAAATTGCAGAACTTGCCAATACACTCAACACAATGAGCCAGTGTCTGCATGAACAGATCAACCGCCTCAAAGACAATGCTCGGCTCCAAGAAGAGATGATTGGGGAATATGAGTGCGCCATCCTCTTACAACACCTGATGCTCCAAAAAAATATCGACCAATGCCGCTCAGATGCAGTTGCCATCCAATCGATCACCTTCTTTTCTAGCTCCCCCAGAGGACTCATGATCCATTTCCCCAAAGTTGAAGAGGCCGGGCAGTTTCAGATCCACATGAAAGAGGCAGAAGTTGACGGCCTTGAAGGGATGTACCAGCTCCTTACTAGAGCCCACCAGGCAGCCGATGAAGAGCTCCTCTTAGATACCGCAACAGGGCGTCTTATCTACTCAGGCAAAAGAAGACCCCTTATCTGGTCACTTTCGAAAGAATGCTTCCTCCCCTCTCAGTCTTCCGAAATAGAAGTGGAAACAGGTGATTTTTTCTTTCTCTTCAATCGGGGACTCCTCTCTTTTTACCGAGATCCCCAGAAGATCTCCGCCCTTCTTTCCAAAGTGCTCAAAGTCTTTGCTCAAGAAGGACTCAAAACTTGCGTCTCCATGCTACAAAAAGAAATTGGCTTTGCCATCCGCAGGAAAGAGCTCGCAGAGGATATCCACCTCCTCTCTTTTCAGGTGTTAAGTTAATGATCGAAATTACAATCACACGCTTTGGACTATGGTTATGTCTTCTTGATGAAGAGTTTTTTTTAACTTATGAAGAATATCCATTTTTCAAAAATGCCACCATCCCAGACATCTATGATGTAGAACTCCATCATGAGACCCATTTGTATTGGCCAACTTTAGACGTCGACCTGAGCACTGAAATCTTGAAAAACCCTCACCACTTTCCATTAATCGCACACTAGTTATATTCCTCCCACCTCAAAGACACTCAGTGTGCTCTATGAGATGTGAGGGATCGAGTTTCCTTGTTACCTGCGTATTCAAAAATTTAATGTGTCGAAAATTGACTCAAATTTCGACATATTCTGAAAACATGTCGATGGGTTAAACATATTCTATGAGTCTCCTGCAACATCCCCCATGAAATCGAGATAACCGGGGCCCCGCTTCGGGAGTGGTTATCTCAATTTTATCTAGAAACATTCCTTAGGTAGTTGATGGAAATCACCTGTTCTGAATTGACCACAATGTACTGAGGAATGTTGTTGGACTGAGTGAACTGATAGGTAACGATCATCATGCTCCCATAGGGTTGAACTGCCCGAACAAAGGGAATCACCCCATTTTCGAGCGCCTGCCCATTGTAAGTCCCGCGCAAGGTTGTTGTGATCGATACGTTGGGAGTTGGGCCTGTATTCTTATATGGCTGTAAGTTATTCATCGAGAAAACAGCAGACTGGATATCATAGGCCCTTTGAACAGGATCGACCGTGTAATAGGGAATTGTCCCTTGTGATGGGACAGGTTGCTGGACTGATGACCCATCAATTGTTTGCTGAGAATAGACAAGTTGAACAATCTGCTCAACTGGGAAAATAAGGTACTTATTCTTCGAAACATCCCCCCCAGGAACAAGCCGATGCCAAACAATGACGAGTGTATTGTAATTGGCGATATTGGCGTTTTTAGGGGGAGGAGTAACAGGGACGATGTTATTGACAAAAGGGATAAAGTTTTTGTGCCCATTTGTCACTGTGACTAAAGAGATTTCAAACGTATTTTTGTCTGCGTAGGGCGCGCTTTGTAGACGTTGGAACACACTTAAGATATCTGCACCTCGCTCAGCGGGATTGATCTCGAAGAGCACGGGAGGCGCCGCAGGAGCTATAGGAATAAGAAGGGAATCTGGGGATTGAGCGAAAAGGGACACGAGAGAAAGCAAAAAGCATCGTTGAAACACGACCAAAACCTTTTTGCCGCAAGCTTAAAAGAAAATTTTGAATGGCACAAGAAATTCTTTATTTAAGCACAGAAAAGGAAAGATCTAGATTGATTCCTTGTGAAATTCACAAGTTAGAGTTGTATTTTACCACAGAGATAGAAACCACAGAGAACGAAGAAAAAAACGCACCAGTCTTTCACACTCTGTGGTTTCTATCTCTGTGGTAAAACTTTCATTTCACTGCGGTGAAATTCTAATTCCTACGCACTTACTTTGCGTTTTTCAATGTACTCAATTGCATCTAAAACAGTTTTGAGCTTCTCTGCATCTTCTTCAGAGATCTCAAAGCCAAAACGCTCTTCAAATGTCATGACGAGCTCAGTAAGATCGAGCGAGTCCGCATTCAAATCCTCAACAAACGATTTTTCCGGTGTCACATCCTGAGGATCAACGCCGAGTTGTTCGACAATAATGTCGATGATTTCTTGTTGTGTTGTTGTCATAGTTTTCATGTCCTACTAGTTTTTAATCCTTACATGACCATTCCGCCATCTACCGCAAAGACTTGCCCCGTCACGTAAGAGGCTAGGTCAGAAGCTAAATAGAGAGCTGCCTGGGCGATATCGCGGGGCTGACCAATTCGCCCCAGCGGAATCTTTTTCAACACTTCCTCTTTGACATTCGCGGGGAGCTTTTCCGTCATCGGGGTTTCAATATACCCCGGAGCAATACAATTTGCCCGGATGCCTCGCCCAGCGAGCTCTTTTGCCAAAGACTTAGTGAACCCAATCATTCCCGCCTTAGAAGCTGCATAGTTTGCTTGGGCGACATTCCCTGTGAGGCCTATCACCGAGGTGATGTTAATCACAGAACCTGTCCGGGCCTTCATCATCGGGCGATAAAGAGCACGGCAAGTATTATAGACGGACTTTAGATTGACCGCTAGTACTTGATCCCATTCCTCTTCACTCATGCGAAGAAGAAGCTGGTCGCG
>DATECD010000084.1:0-9748 GCA_035287065.1 Chlamydiales bacterium
TCCTTTTCCACATGTGATCTATCCGTAATTTCAATTTTTTCAAATCCAAGTTGCAAACAACTTCTAAAGATCGTTTCTTTTTGAAAAAATCCAATCCACGGCTCTCCTTGATTTTTCAAGTAGTCCATAGCAGCAACTGCATGAGGATGCATCTGTCCATCAACGTCAAAGTAGCCATCTTTATCGATAAACTCTGCCAAAAGGATCAGATTTCCAAAATAAGAAGAGAGTGCGACTAAGGTTGCTTCTACAACGGAGACAGGTAAATAGTAGGTTGCCCCCTCCCATAAAACAAACGTCGGTTTTTGAGGATCAACACGGCTACTTTGGAGCTTTTTACAAAGTTCACCACCATTTTCAGCAATAAGATCATGAGCAATTTCTAAAGAATTGGGATGATGAAGTTTAGCTTTTTTGAAAAGAGAATTTGCAAGTTCTAGCGATGCAAAATGATCAATCCTGATCACCTTTTTGTTTTGCAGTTGCTGAAGAGCAAATGCGCGACAATCAAGCCCTGAGCAAAGGTTGATCCATTGGTCAAAATGTGGCGCAAGTGTTTGAATCTTATTAGTTAAAAATTGTGTACGAAGCTCAATATTACGACTAAACATTCCTTGAGAAATCTGATCAAAGACTTCGCACTGGTTTTTTCCTTCAGGTAAAAATGGCAAGAGCCTAGCTGAAAAAACGTCCAATTTAGCTCGCGTATAACAGACGGCTTGCATCGTTTTAGAAGCAGAATGGCATAGAATCATAAAATTACAGGCATTCGAGGTTGAACAAGGTGATCCGTATAGAAAAAGCGAATGGCTTTCATTACTTTTTCTGGGGTTAAAGAAAACCACTGCCAAATCCCTTCAGGAACTTGTAGAAATTCCCCGGCATTGACGGTCACCTCAAATTTTGTACCCTCTTTGCCACAAAATCCGAAGCGAGCAGCACCATCAATGAAGTACCAAAATTCATGCTCAAAATGGTAATGGATCGATCCAAACTTATTGAGGATAAACTCAAGATGGGATAACTCAGGATAAAAACAAACTACGTCTGCTCGATATCCGCTTTTTTGCGAAAACCTTGCGATTTCACTTGGAAACTGTTCAATCATCACTTTCCTCGCTTCCTCTGAAGGACTTCTTTCTACAATGAGCTTTTTGACGACCTCATTTGAAGTAAATGTTCCAAAAGCAATTCCTTGATTCTCTAAAAATAATCTGATTTTCGGCAGATCATCAGTTGTAATTTCGTCATTAAAGATTTGAACTGAAGCCATATTAACTCTCTTTTGTTTTAGCAAGAAAAATCCACGGACAGAAACGCGTCTCCAGAAAGTCGATGAGTCCAAAAAGGAAAATTCCTAATAGACTCATGCCCAAAATCCCCGAAAAGACGACCGCATAGTTAAAGCGAGCAATTCCATCCATAATGTAGTAACCAATCCCATAGTCTGTTGCAAAATTTTCAGTGAGAAATAATACAGCAATGGCGCTACCCAAGCTAATTTTCAAAGCAGTAAAAATTCTGGGCAAACTGCTTAAGAAAAAGACATGCCAAAAAATTTGCAAGGAAGAGTTTCCTAATGATTGGATTGAATAGACATACCGACGATCCACTTCTCGCGCAGCATCTCTAACCATGACAAGGACTTGAAAAAAGACCACAACAGCTATAAGCGCAATTTTTGATGCGTCAGAGATCCCAACTAAAATTAAAAAGATGGGGAAAAAGATAATTTTTGGAATGACATAGAAAAGATAAATAACAGGGGCAGACCAAGCATCTTTTGTTTTTGAAGCACCGAGAAATAGCCCGATTGGGATCGCTAAAAAAGCACCTATGAAGATAGCTGTGAAAAGGCGATAGGAGCTGATCGCAAGATGTATCGCCAATTGATTGTAAAGAAGGTCATGATAAAACTGAGTGATTGCTTGCCAGGGAAAAGGCAAGATGGGAGTGTGCAAAAAGTAAGAGGCTACCCACCAGAAAAAGAAAAAAAAGGCAAAAGCTGCTGGGATAGCTTTATAAGGATCTACAAATTGCTCATTAGACATCGGATTTCTCTACAAGTTTCATAAAAATTCACGTCTTTTCCTTTTTCTAAACAAAAAGGAGATCGGTTATAGACCGTTTTAAAAAAAATGCCCGGATGCTTGCCCTTAAAAACAAGAATTTCCTCACCAAAAAGCGCCGCTTCTTCAATATCATGAGTGATCAAAATAAGAGTAAATTGGTATTCTAAGTAAAGGTGATAGAAAATTTCATATAGAGTTTGTTTTGTGATTGAATCAAGAGCAGAAAAAGGTTCATCGAGTAATAGAAGATCTTTTTCTTTCAACAACGTCCGAGCAATCGCGACCTTTTGCTTTTGCCCACCGCTAAGCTGAGCGATATAACGTTCTTCCAGTCCCTGTAATTCAAGACTTACTATCAGTTCGTTCAGTTTTTTTTCTGCATCCTTACTAGGGATTGCATTGGCAGCAAGCAAGATGTTCTGCCTGACAGTTTTCCAGGGAAGAAGTCCAAAATCCTGTAAAACGACCCCGGTTCTTGGGCGTCCCAAAACGACTTCTTGCTCTTGTATGTAGATTGTCCCTTGTACAGGGAATATAATGCCCATGATGGCATTAAAAAGAGAAGACTTACCACAGCCAGAAGGACCTAAAATAGCGTAACGTTTTGCTTTTTGAAATTGGTAACTGAAATCCTTCAAAACACAAGTGGTCTGATAGCCTAATGCAAGCTGATCAATTGAGATAAAAGGTTGGTTATTCATGGCAACCTCTCTCTTTCGAGATCGATCCAATCGTAAATAGCCTGACCCTTTAAGGTATCAGAGGGGTGTGCATCATGAAATTGAGGTAGCTCGACCCTCTCCGCGAACTTTTTGTCGATCGAACAAAAATGGACCAAAGTATCTTTAAACGCTTCTGGTTCACTATTGATCAATTCAACGGCACGATCAAAAATGGGGGATAGCTGCTGAAACCACCCTGGATATTTTTTCATTATACTATTCGATGCGGCAAATACGATTTCATAGAGTCCAGTATCTTCTATTACGATGTTAGCCCCTCCCTCAAGAGCATAGTCAATGTAAGGATCTGTAAGGACTGCTGCAGCAATTTGATTTTCTAACAACATCGTGAGGCGAAGGGAAATATTAGGAATCAATATTCGCTCCCAAGAGGGAGCAAGTGGATTTGCTTTTAAAAGACAATCAGCGACATAGTCAACAATACAGTAAGGGGCAAGACCTAGCCCCTTTTGTCCGAGATCTCGCGGCGCAGATAAAATAGCAAGACGACCTTTCCCGCTTTTTTTACTTCCCGTGATAGCAAAGATAGGCTTAATTTCTATTCCTGCTTTTTCCATGAGCAAGACAATGACTGGATCTACCAGAGCACAATCGATCTTTTTTGCTTGATAAGCGGCATCGCGTTCTTGAGCACTTTTGAAAAAAACGAGTTCCACTTCAACATTTTGGTTATCAAAAAAGTTGTTGTGCTTAGCCACGATGAAAGGAAGCGCATCAGGAATGGGAAGTAATCCAATACGAATGGTCTCTTTTTGTCGCACGCAACTTGTAAGAACTAACACAATGAAAAAAAAGGAAAAACATTTCAGAATATATCCCATTCTCATAGAGTCCTCAGGAAAAAGATGGCCAATGAGCTTATCTACTTTATTATATTTATTGCAAGGCATGCGAAAATATCCATGAAATGAGAAATCAAATGAGCCAAGACAGAAAAAGTCATAAATTATTTTAAAAACTCTCATTCAATAAAACGACATTGACTTTGCAATAATCCCGAGTTAATATCTTTCTCCTTATATTCGAGGTACTCATGATTAGTCGTCCGCGTTCACCAGCTTCTATTCCTGAATCATTAACAGATCCAATCTGTCATGAATTAATGAGAAACCCAGTCCGCACGCCTTGTCGGCATGTATTTGATGAAGCATCTATTTCAGCTTGGCTCAGACAATCTCATACCTGTCCGCTAGATAGACGGGAGTTAAATAGAGAAGCTTTAGTTCCGGATGTTGAGAAAGCAAGGGCAATCAAATGCTTCCTTCGCTTTCATCCTGAGCACAAAGAGAAAACAACGGATCGGACTTATCGGATAGCTTGTCGTATATTTCGACATTCCGAGGAACAATTTAGACCCATTGATATTAATTGGGATGAGTTCCAACTATGGATGGTAGTCGAAATGGGAAGACACATTCCCGTTCCCCTTTAAGAGAACGGAAATAAGCAACTGTTTGACGTAATCCTTCTTCTAAAGAAATAGAAGGTTCCCATCCCAAAATCTTTTTTGCTAAAGAAATATCGGGGCGTCTTTGTTTAGGGTCATCTAAAGGGAGGGGACAAAACTGAAGTCTCGAGGAAGACCCTGTCAATTCAATGACTTTCCGAGCAAGATCAACCACGCGATACTCTGTTGGATTGCCAATGTTAATCGGACCTGTGATCGAGTCTGAACTCCTCATGAGACGGATGATCGCTTCAATCAGATCATCTACATAGCAAAACGCGCGCGTCTGATTCCCCTCTCCATAAACAGTAATCGGTTCATTTTTTAATGCTTGTACAATGAAATTGGAGACAACTCGGCCATCTTGCGCGTCCATCCTTGGCCCGTAGGTATTGAAAATACGTCCCACTTTAATCTTAACGCCATGTATCCTGTGATAGTCGAAAAAAAGTGTTTCCGAGACTCTTTTGCCCTCATCATAACATGAGCGGATCCCAATTGGATTTACATGCCCCCAATAACTTTCCTCTTGTGGGTGCATATGAGGATCGCCATAGACTTCACTTGTTGAAGCTTGGAAAATCTTACATCCAAGCCTTTTTGCTAACCCTAAAAGATGGAGCGCCCCTAAAAAACTTGTTTTTGCTGTCTGAATTGGATCGCGTTGATAATGAATAGGAGATGCAGGACATGCGAGATTGTAGATCTCATCCACTTCGACGTAAAGAGGAAATGCAATATCATGTCGCAAAAACTCAAAGCCTGGTTGCTCTAACAAGGGGGAAATATTGGCCTTGCATCCCGTTGAAAGATTATCGAGGCAGAGCACTTCATGACCTTCACGCAAAAGTCTTTCACAGAGATGAGAGCCCAAAAAACCAGCCCCCCCTGCAACTAAAATACGATTTTTTCTCATGTTTTCGATAGTCCGTTTCTTTAGGGTGCAACTACAACAAAATGCAACGGCTGCTTATTTTCATGGTAGGCCCACTGCATATACGGAGTCAACTGTTCCACGGTATTAGACTCCGATACAACACTTACAATTGCGAGATCCGAAAGAGAAAGTCCCACATGCGACATCGTGCTATCTAAAGGTGTGCGTAAAAGGAGGAAAACCCTTTCATAATTTTGCGCCCATTCATTCAATTTCTCTTGAAAGCATTTAGATTGGAGGATCTCTGTTCCATAAGGTGTAAACCCTCCTGAGGATACAACCGCAATCCCATCTTTTTCTACAATCGGAGGGGAAGCAATCTCTTTTTGCCAAAATTGCAAAAGCCCCTTTTCTTCCTCATTTTGGAAGGGCGCGCTAAAATCACAGCGAACAATGAGTGCAAAAAGTCCTTGAGAGCGCAAATTTTTTATAAGCGCATACGAATAATCGGGCCCTTGTCCTAAAATCAACCCAACAATCTTCCCTTTTGTATCGCGCAAAGAGAGTGCAATCTTGCGCAAAAGATCGAGATCCTTCCCTTTAACTTCCAAAGCGCGTCCATCGCAAAAGCGGGAAAGTTCACCTAAAAGGGGGTAGCGCATTGCCTCAAGTTGAGCAAAAGAAATAGGGAATCCATTGAGAAGAGCTGAGATAAAAAGCTTACACAAAGAGCCAAATCCCAAAAGAAAAGATCCTAAAAGAATAGAAAAAAGGAGACTTTTACGGGGGTGGAGAGGGGGAATTGCAAAATCGATCTCTTTTGAATCGATATGGTGCAAGTGACGACCTATTGTTTTAGATTCAACAAGATCTACAACAGAACCAATTGTTTTCATTCCAAGATCCGTTTTAAAGCTCATCCACTTCTCCATCCGCCATTCTTCAGGAAAGTGGTCAAACGCATCTTTTAATTCAGTAAGTTTCCCCTCTAAAAGCTTTTTTTCTCGAGTCAGCCCTTCTTGAGTCTCTTGCAGCCAACCACTCATCTGTTCGTGTAAAACAGAGATCTGTCCATTCAAACACCGAAAAATGATCTGTTGTAATGCAGTCATCTTTTCATAAATGAGATCCACTCGCAACGACTCTACCTGACAAAGCTGTTCTACATGTTCTTTCAAGATTTTTTTTTGCAAAAAGAGCTCCTCTTGCCAACGCTCTTTTTCCCTTGTGCTATAGTGCTCTTCATCCTTCAAATGAATCACAAGTGAACTTGCTTGCTCAATCAATTTGCAACTTAAGGGGTCTGTAAGGGCTGCATTCAGTGAACTAATTGCAAACTCATCTTGAGAAATTGCGTCGATCAACTGATGAAAATGGTGTAGTTGAGCTGTTGCCTGATCGAGCTTCCCATGATACTCAACTAAAAGGGAGCGCGCTGAATCTAAGTGAAGCCCTTGAAATTCAGAAGGGATTTCTTTTGCAGTAAAAAGCTGCTCTTGTGCGATCTCTTCCTGCATAGAGAGAAGTCGAAACTGGTTTTCAATATGAGAAAGAAGATCTTCTTTCTCAACTCCTGTAGCCTCTTCTAAACGCGATGCCCACTCTTTTAAAGAGCTATCGAAAAAGCTACTTTGCCCATTGAGTACGCATCGAGCTTCATTGCGCCTATTCCGAATAGTTTCAAGCTCTTTTTTCTTTATTTCGTAATCTTTGGCATCACAACTTAAAAAGCCTTTTTCTTGTAAAGAGAGTTCAACCAAATCACGCTGCTCTTTGAGATTGCGTAAACTTAAGATCACCTGCTGAATCCCTTCTGCAAATGGGAAATTTCCAGTGATAAATCCCACTTCGTCATCTCTTGCTATACACTGCACTCTTCGTAACTCCAGATCAATCTCATCAATACGGCGCGCAACTTCTCGATAACTTTTAGTAAGAGATGAAATCTGCTCTCCAATACCAAGAGCCCCTTCAGAAGTGAGATGTTGCTGTAGATAGTGAGTATATTGATCAAATACATCTGAAAGATTTGCGCAAATTTCTTCTTGTTTCTGTTCTAGATAGACAAGTTGATCTTTGACCACTTGGTCATAGTCACTTTTAAGAAATGCGCGATATTCTGCCATGAGTGCGTTGAGAAATTGCGAACTCAACGCCCGCTCTGGCATTTGAAAATGAAGGGAAAAAAGGGCAGGCTGCTTTTTCCCATTGATCTTTAGATTTGCAATCTTCAGATGGCGAAGAACTTCTTTGTAAGTCACAGCCAAAGGAGAAAGTTGTAGAGAGTACCGTTTTCCTATTTTCAATTTTTGAGGAGCTGCTGCAATCACAAATGAGGCTTCATGCGTAATCACTCTCTCACCAATTTGTCCGGAAATGGATTCTCCTTTTCGATCAAAAATAAAAAAATGTGTGGGATCTTCAAACTTTAAACCATAAAAGAGCTCCTTTTCCCCTTCATAGAGTATATCTTCAAAAGAAAACCAATCAGGAGTTGCAAGTTCTTTACCAAATTGCGCTTTTACATGATCCCACAACCTTTGCAAATAGAGGCCAAAAAATCCATGCCTCGGCACATGAGCCTGAAATCCAAGATGGGAAATCGTTGGTTTTACAACTCTTGCAGAACGCATAAGAGCGATCAATTCCCCCTCTTTAGCCACCTCCCCCGAAGCTTCACTAAGTAAATCTTGAAGTGAAATTTTTCCTGTTAGAGTGCTCTCTCTCCCCTCTTTAAAAAGGGCCTCAGCCTGATACATGACAGGAGATGACACACAAAACAAAGCTCCAATCACAGCGCCCCATCGAAATTTCCTAAGCACTGATTTTTTGTTTCTCTGATAAAGCCTCTTCAAATCAGAAAGAGTGAAGACTTTGACCTCCCCCCCAATGTAAAGCGGCTTTACATTTTTCTGAATCATGGGACCATCACCTGGCTAACAGTCTGAAGACTTTTCTGAATCATGGAACCATCACTTGGCTAACAGTCTGCAATCCAGAAAAACTAGGCAAAAGCTGTGACACAAATCGGTTCCATTCTGTGATTGGTTTTGCTGCAACATAAACGATATCACCTGGCATTAAAAGGAGACTCTCATTTGGCAAATGAATCACATGCTCCCAACTTAAGGTATAGATTTTGGGACGGATGATGTTCCCGCGAATGACTTGAATATACGATTTATCCCCTGTATAGGGGATCCCCCCTGCTTCAGCTAGCGCTTTACGTAGAGGCATATAGCCAGAAGGCAATGCAATCACCCGCTCCCGACCCACCTCTCCCATCACCATTAGACTTGCAGCTGTTGGTTCTGCAATATAAATCTTATCTCCCCCGCACATCACAATATTTTGGCCCATATCCCCTTGTTTCATGAGTCGATTCATAT
The DNA here is from genome assembly GCA_035287065.1 of Chlamydiales bacterium. Classification (GTDB taxonomy): domain Bacteria; phylum Chlamydiota; class Chlamydiia; order Chlamydiales; family SM23-39; genus JAGWKO01. The sequence continues at coordinate 8,529 of DATECD010000084.1, forward strand.
CAACGGGAACCACCTTGTTGTCTCGAATTAAATAGCTCATGAAAAGATTCGCATCAGAGGGGATTTGCGCCTTTGCAAGGACTTCAAAAAGCCGGATTTTTCCATCGACGGGAAGACTTGAAATATGCACAAGCCCTGCTAACTCAACTTTTTTTGCAATCCGTTCTTTATAGGTAACAAAAACTTCAGTATCTCGAATTTGTTCTTGATAGCGACATTGGATCGCCTGACGCGCCTCTTCTAAAGTCAACCCCTCAACTGGAATGGGTAAAAGATCAGGGAGAGTTACTTTCCCCTCTATCACGCGGTACCCAATCCGGGCACCGATGTAATCTACGGCATCGGTAATATCTTTTCTCTTCGGCTGATAGATGGAGATCTGCAATACATCGTCCTCATGAATCTGATCCTGATATTCCTCCAAAAAAGAGTCATCCAACTCAAGGCAATCTTGCCCCTCCATCTCTAAAATAGCCCATTTCCCCTCGCGAATTCGATAAGAGTCCATGACAAACTCATCGGGCCCATAGAGATTTTTCCCCATATAAGGCCCGCAGCAGCCTGAAAGAAAGAGGTATAAAAAAAGTGCAAATCTTGAAATCATCAACCCCAGCCTCTAAGATAGAAAACGACCGTCTTATATAGCACAACTTTTTTTATGACAAAACGGATTCTAATCACAGGGATAGCCGGCTTCATCGGTTTCCACCTCGCTAAACACCTAAAAGCCCGCGGCGATTTTGTCATTGGCCTCGACAATTTTAATTCCTACTATGATGCAAAACTAAAAAAAGCGCGCGCCCAACTTCTCCAAGAACATGAAATTGAAGTCTTTACCGCAGACATCCGAGACCGTGATCTTTTCCAACTCGCAATTCTCCGCCATTCGATCACTCATGTCGTTCACCTTGCAGCACAAGCTGGCGTTCGCCATTCTCTATCAGAACCAGATGACTACGTTGCATCAAATCTTCATGGGTTTGTCTCAGTTCTTGAAGCTTGTCGAAAATTTCCCTCGCTAAAACTGATCTATGCCTCTTCCTCTTCTGTCTACGGACTGAACCGAAAGAGCCCTTTCAGCGTAGATGACAAAACCGATTCCCCAGCTAATCTCTACGGCGCCACGAAAAAAGCCAATGAAGCGATGGCTCACGCTTACCATCACCTCTACGGTCTTTCCGTAACAGGCCTCCGTTATTTTACTGCATATGGACCGTGGG
>DATECD010000085.1:0-3794 GCA_035287065.1 Chlamydiales bacterium
CGATGCACGCCCATATTCCGAGCTTATCAGAGCAGTATGTGGCGGGCGAAACTGATCCGATTCCGCTGGCAGCGCAGGTGATGGGATCTGATCCCGAACTGATGGCCGAGATGGCGCGAGCCTTGGCAGAGAAAGGCGCGCCGAGAATCGATCTCAACTGCGGCTGTCCCTCCAACACAGTGACTGGCAAAGGGGCCGGGTCGAGTCTTTTGAAAGATCCCAATTTGCTCTATGAGATTGCCAAAGCGATGGTCGATGCCGTCGATGTTCCGGTGACAGCAAAGCTGAGATCGGGATTTACGGACACGTCGCTTTTTAAGGAAAATATCTTGGCGGCTCAAGAGAGCGGCATTGCATTTTTGACGCTCCACCCAAGAACAAAAGAGGAGGGGTATGGTCCTCCTGCCAGGTGGGACTTGATTGCAAAGGCCAAGTCGCTGCTGAAAATCCCGGTGGTGGGGAATGGAGACATTGCGAGCGTTGAAGGGGCACATCAAGTGTTGAAAGAGACAAAATGCGATGCGCTCATGATCGGACGGGGCGCATTGATGAATCCGTGGATCTTTCAGGAAATTAAGGCGAGCTTTTCAAAAGAGCCGTTTGAGAGGCCAAAAAATGGACTCGAGATTTATTTGCGGACGTTTGCGGCAGATCTTACAGAAGAGATGCCGATCCGCAATCGGATCGGCAAACTCAAACAGCTCATGGGCTTTTATTTTAAGGGAAGCGATGTCCTTTTAGCCAAACGGTCTGAAATGCTTAAACGGGACTATGCAAGCACTCAGGAGTTTGTAGAACAAACGCTGGTAGCACTGAACTATTAACAGGGGTCGGTCAACGGCAGAAGAGGTTTCTTAGCCAGTTATAGACCGCTGAAAAGAGGCGGCTAAGGCCCCTCAGAACCTTGTAAAAAAAAGAGAGTGGGTCCCTGCCAGCCTCCGAATAAGGAGTATTATTTTCTACCTGGTCGTCTATTCTCCGAGTTGCAGGCACTGGCGGAGCTTCTTCGACCTCTTCGATTTGTGCGCGATCAGGAACCCGAGGTGGGAGACTAGGCTTTTGTGGCGAACCCTTTGATGAAAAAAAATCCTTGAGCCTTTGGAGCATTGATCGATGCAGATTGTCGTAATATTGGCGGGCTTGCTGCTGTAGTGCTGGGGTTGATGGAGTTACTTCGAGAACCTCGCGAGAGCTTCTGTTTCTGAGATCTTCCGGATCAAGGAATTTATATACAAAAATTATTTTATCATTGCAGGCGATGCTTTCAGGAAATTCACCTAGCTGCATACGGTCATCGACAGAGGGGATAAAAACATCCCTAAATACTTGCGATACCTTTGCTTCGTCCACAATTCTATTCATCCCTTGCAATTGACGGGTTCTTATTTGTATATCCTCTCTGGGATCGAGTTTCTCTTTAGACGTTTGTTCTGTATGCAACGCATGTTTTTCGGTAATTTCATATCTTGCCAAAATCTCTTTATAGGAAATCTCCGATTGCGCCCGCTGTTTATGCAGTAGGATCATTGCATAGCAGCCGATTTGGCGATCATAAGCAGCTACAGTTGCAGTTGTTTTAAAATAAAGCCTCGAAATATCAGCGGCAAACCTCAAGTAATCAGTGGCAATTAGTCGTGGTAAAAAGATTTTAAGAAGCTTTGAATTTCCGGCAGATTCATCGATAGTCGTTGGATCTCCACAAACAGGCCTACCAAAAAGCTGAGGTATTGCAGTGGCCTCAACTCTTACTGCCAAATCATTGGGTCCAAATGATTCGGCTTGAGAGCCTGCATGAAGAATTAAATCATTGCTGGACGCGTCAGACGGCTCTTCTTGATATTGGGAAAGAGGCTGGTCAGTTATTGGATTAACATCCATGAGAGTCTACCTTATTGTTACGTATGTTCTGTTAAGCTTCTTCAGGGTCGTGTTCGAGAAGGCGGGCTTCTTCGCCTCCACTCTGAATAAGAGGAGCATCTCCGGAGCACTTAATTCCTCTGAGTTTACACCCAAAATATAATGATTGATCCACATGGATCTCAGCGTAAGTTCTGTCAAAACTCACGGTTAGACTTACGGTAGCAGAGCGTTCATAAGCCCGATTTAGTTCTTCAATTGCTGCTTTTCTATCGGCAGGGGTCATGCTGTCTGGATCGAGTAAAAGATTCATTATTAAATCTTGAGAAATCTTAGTTCCGTAAAGCCTATAGTCCGCTTCTCTTCTTGAGGAAGAGAGAGCAGGAATTAGGGATCTCAAGCTGCCAAGAAATGTTCCAAAACGGGTTCCTCGCACATCGATACGAACGACTGGCAAAATATTGCCATCTGCAAAGGTATTCATTCTTGAGGAGACAGTAATAACTGAGTTCTGTTTGCATCTTGCTTCAATTCGATTTTCTTCTTCAACATAGTGTAGACTGCTATTTACAAAATCGCTTTTAATTCTTTCGTGAAGTTCTCGGCTCAAATCTAATCCGCGAGCGAAATTAGTATAAAGAGGCCTCTGCGTGTTAAATGCAATGGTATAATCTCCTCCTTCTGCATCAAAGTCACATACACCATACCAAAGATTATCAGGCGACAAACCTCCAATATACAGTTGTCCATCCCTTAGCTCAAAAGGGTCGAGTAAAGAACCATTCATGAGATGGAGAGAATCGGGATCTAAAAACTCGCCAACAAATACCCTATTAAATACTCTCTTTTCCTCAATAGTCCTCTGGCTTACTCGTGTTAATGTCCAACGTTTTTCGTGTTTCTCCCTGCCGGCCAATTTAGCGCGAGTTGCGTATATGACCCTATCTTCATAAATCTGGCCGGTAGGAAGTCTGCCTTTTCGAGTAAGTCCCAACTCACTTTTATCGTAGCTTTTTCGGCACAATTCTTGGGAGCCTCCACCCACAGCAGAGCTCCTCCAATTAATATCGTTTGATAGCTTGGCATTGGGGAAGAAAACCTTTTCCCAGAAATTTTTTTCTAAAAAGGGCTCCACGCTGTAAGCCGTTTGAATCCATTGTTCTTCATGCCAGGGTTTAGCTTGAGAGTAAAGTTTGATTTCTCGATGTTTCAAACTCACGGCAACAAAATAAATATCCTGTTTTTTTTCTGTTACGAACATTCTGGTATCGAAATCATTACTTTCGTCTTTTCGAATCCAGCGCTGGAAGCAGTATCCAATATCCCGGACTTTCAAGATAGCAGAAGAGATGACTGTGCCATTTTCAATTAGCTGAAATTCGCGGTAATCACTATCTTTTTTAATGGATTTCACTTCGAATTGATTTTTTTCCCCTACGGACCATGTAATGATAGGCAAGGATTTTATGTTAATTGGCATAGCCATGAGTATTTTCCCCTAAAGATCAATTTTGTTTCGCCTTCTTCAGAAGGGCTAGTCTTCGTTCTTGATTAGATTGTTTTTTTGCATCAACAGACTCTTTTGTATGTCTAGAAGCTGTCTTCTCGCGCATGGATTTGGCCTCTAGCTGCTCCGCAGATTCTTGCAAGGCTGTGAGGGGTAGAGGTGCTGCTGCCCCTTGTATTTGCGGGCTGCTATGAGCAGATTCGGACTCCGATTCCTTATCCTTCTCATCATCAGTACCTTTGGAGGAATCTGGTTGCCCAAGTGCCTGAAGACTCTTCGGGGACAAGCAAAAAGACTCTATTAGCGAGTCTTGTTTTTTCTCTTCGTTGTCGAAATTTCCTCCCAACGGGTCAATACAGAAATCTAATATTCCAAGGATATTAGCGGGGTTGTGTTCCGCATGTTCTCTAGCTAATTTCTGTTGTTCTTT
>DATECD010000086.1:0-13477 GCA_035287065.1 Chlamydiales bacterium
GCGGCGTTACAGGTCCCCAGTTTGGACCAGAATGTGTAGATTGCGGCTGTCCTGCTGGTTGTGTAGGAGCATTTTTTGAAGGGGCAGTTGCTACTGCTTCGATATTATTTTTCCTTTGCACAAGATAACGATAAGCACTTGATCCCCAACTGATCAAGCAACCGTCTTTAAATGTAAGGGGTGTCAGATTTGCAGTTACCATCTTGGTTTGTCCTAAAACAGTTGGACTTGTGATGTAAAACCAGACAGTAAAGCTTGCGTCATCAATAGCAAAATGTTCTTGGTTATAAGGCTCTTTCATAATAGAGCGCACCTCGCATTCACTCATTCCGATGCAAAGCTTGGAAAGATTGAGTACATTGGCATCTGCAACAGCACCATTTCTCAACGCATCATTGCCGAGACAGCCTTGAAGAAGGAACGCTAACATAATAAAACGAAAGTGACGCATAGTTTTCACCTTTTTCTTTTCACTAACATAAAAAGAAAATTGGCGTCAACTTTCAGTTTTATTATCTTCGTCTTCTTCTCTATTTTTAAATGAAAAGTAATCCCTTTTTCTTTTTCTCTTTTTAAACAAAAGCGGCTGGGGGACTGCTCCAGGAAAATAAGAAGGGGCAAACACACACTCTCCCCTATTTAAAATGAGATTGGCTGTAAGAAGAGCCTGTGGAAGAGTGAGCCTACTCTTTTCAATCATCACAAGATCGCGATCTTTCTTTTTCAAGAAGGGTAAGAACTCGTCTCTCTTTCCCTCACTGAAAAAAAGATTTAACGATGCCGCTTGAAAGATTTGCGTTTCAGGGAGATTTTTCTTTGTGCTCAATGAAACAATTTCCCCTTTTTCTACGTGTCGATTCTCTTGCTGTGAAGACGCGTTTGAACCCTCTATAGAAGAAAAGGTAGAGAGGTACGAAGTGAGCTTTTCCAATACGGGTTGAACAATTGCCTTCTGAGCTTCGCCCATTTGAGTAAAACGCCTCTCCCCTTCTTTCGGATGCTCAGCCTGCTCCCACTGCTCGAGCGTTGAGAATAATTTAATATACTGAACAAGAATATTTTGAAGAAGTTCCCAGTGTTGGACAGGAGGAAGAAACAAGGGTTGGGTAGGAATGGGAGGAACTAAAATTTTTTGAATTGGATTCATCCTAACCCATAAAAAAGTTATTGCGCCAAATTTGTACCGCAAAAAAGGATAAAAAGCAATGATTTGGTTTGTTTGAAGAAATTCTCATTCCCTCTATACTTGCCTCTTCATCATGGAAACAATTCAAATTCATGCATTAGGAAGCTTAGGCGAAGGGGTTGGAGAGCTCAATGGCTACACCCTTTTTGTCGAGGGGGCCTTGCCTGGAGAAACTGCGACAATTGAAGTAATTGAGAGAAACTCAAGGTTTGGCATTGGGAAACTAAAGGAGATTCTCCTCCCCTCTTCTGATCGTATAGACCCAATTTGCCCCTATTTTGGAAGTTGTGGCGGCTGCCAACTGATGCACCTTTCCTACCCAAAGCAGCTTCAAGCAAAAACGCAAAGAGTGATCGATGCGTTAAAGCGCATTGGCAAGTTGGATCTTTCCGTACTCCCTTGCCTCCCCTCTCCAAAAAAGTTCCAGTATCGCAATAAGATCCAGCTGCCGGTTCAAAAAAAAGGAAATTTCCTCTCTTTAGGTCTTTATAAGCGTTCCTCTCACGAACTTGTCCCCATTGAAAAATGCCATATCCATACAGAGCTAGGAGACCAAATCTACCAAAAGATCAAGCCGTTGATTGAAGCATCCAAAATCGATCACCTTCGTCATATTTTAATCAAAAGCAGTGGGCATTTTGGTGAGGCACTTGTCGTTTTAGTTACTTCAAAAAAAGAAGATCCTCAACTCCATGATCTTGCTGAGCAAATCTTAAAAAAAGAGCCTTTTGTGAAAGGGGTCATTCAAAACCTACATAGAGGTCCTGAAAATGTGATTCTCGGCTCTTTCTATCGCCCTCTTGCAGGAGAAGGATCTATTCGCGAAAAGATTTGCGGGCTTTTTTTCCGCGTCTCTCCCGCCTCTTTTTTTCAAGTGAATGTGTCTCAAGCAGAGGCTCTTTATTTAAAAGCCTTAGAATGGGGAGAGCTCACAGGAAAAGAGAAAATACTCGATGCCTACTGTGGCGTAGGTACGCTCTCTTTAATTTTTGCACCTCATGTCAAAGAAGTTTTCGGGATTGAATCTGTTCCTCAGGCTATTGTCGATGCTAAGGAAAACGCAAAGATGAACGGGCTAAACAATGTGCATTTTATTTGCGGCAAAGTAGAAGATGAGCTTACAAAGCACTCCCCTTTTGACCTTATCCTCATCAACCCCCCTCGCAAAGGGTGTTCCCCTGAAGTGCTGAAGTCCTTAAGAAAAATTACACCGGAAAAGCTCCTCTATATCTCCTGTGATCCAGCGACTCTAGCAAGAGATCTTAAAGAGCTATGTCAATCTGGGTACCATGTAGAAAAGGTTCAACCTTTCGATATGTTCCCCCAAACTGCCCATGTTGAAACAGTTGTTCTTCTTACGAAATTTGCAAAGACTCTAGAGCCTTTGCATAATTAGGCTCTTCTGCAATTTCAGGGACAAGTTCGCGGTAGATGACTTTACCTTGTTCATTGACTACAAGGATAGAGCGAGCCAAAATCCCTTCAAGAGGCCCATCGACAATGAGAACACCATAGGTCTTACCAAATTCTTTATCCCGCATCATGGAAAGAGTGATGACATTTTGAACCCCCTCTTTTTCGCAAAATCTCCCTTGAGCAAATGGGAGATCTGTTGAAATAGTGAGAAACGTAATCTCAGGATGTTTTTTCGCAAATTCATTAAAGTGGCGTGTCATTTGACTACAGACCCCTGTATCGAGACTGGGAACTGTTGCAATGAGCAACTTCTTGCCGATAAACTCGCCTAGTTTTCGATCTTTTAAGTCTTTATCGACCAAGCGAAACTGTGGAGGTTTTTCTCCAAGAGTTGGGAGCTCGCCACAAGTGTGAATGGAGTTGCCTTTCAATGTGATTTTTGCCATACAGGTATAAGACAAGAAATTCTTATTTTTTGCAAGTATGAGACCTTTAACTTGGCTTTTTTTCCTCTTTTGTCTCTACATATGGGTCACGCTTACCGGCAATGAAGAGATGGTCATCCAAAGAGGGAAAGCGCTCTATCGAATCGTTGTCCACTGGTTTGAAGACGCAGAGATCGATTTTCACCTCGATGACAGAGAGAAGCCAAAGAATAAAGAGCGCTCAAGGAGATGGGATTAAACAATTGGATCTCCTATTATTGAGAGTTTAAGAGATTCCCTTCCAGTAGTTGCACCCAAATTGACATGGACAGGAAGCTCAACAGGAACTCCATAGGGCAGTCCCTGTAAATTAGCTAATGTTATAATATGGCTCATCGGTTCTCTAACAATTTCATCATTTTGGTCAAGAACAGTAATAGTAATATTTACTCGATATGAACATCTATCTTCATCATATCCGAATAATATATCAGAAAATTCACGAACAATTTCTATAGGCACGTTTCCAATTGTAGCAGAAGCAATTAATCTGATATAAGCTATTTTATTCTGTTTATTAAGATTTCCAGGTAACATCCTATTAACGGCATACGCTCTTTCGAAATTTCTACTTAGCGCTAATGTCTTGATAATGTCGTGAAGAGCGCTAATTTTCAGATCTTCGTGTTCAGGTGATAAAGTAGTCACGATATGTATCCGACGTTCAATATCTGAAAGCATCTTAGTAGCATCAATAGCTCTTCCGACGTAGCCTGCAGCCATTAAATTAATAATAATTTCATGAAGAGTGTTTTCTCTTTCTGACGGATTGGAAATAAGATCAGCGTTTACTAACTGCCTTTCAAATTTTGCGATTTCCAATATATTTCTAAGAGTTTCTGGTGGACGCGTATAAAGCATCAGCTTATTTATTGTCTCTTCGCTCAATTCCATTAATGAATCCAATAATAATGACCCTATGATTCTTCTGAAGTCTTTAATTTTATCTAAATTTTGCGTATTGCCATTATAGTGTCGCATTATCCGTTGCGAAAGAACAGTAAGAGACTCTTTTTGCTTTTTTTCTTTTTCTGAATCTAATCTTGTAACTATATCATCAACAAAATTTTTTATCGGAATAATTTCGTTTGATTTAGCTATTTGTATTACTCTTTTGGATAAAACTTCATAGCGGTTCGTTGTCTGAGGTGTTGAAGCAAGAGTTTTTGCGAGAACATCTAAAGATTCCAAAGGAACATAGGTAAAGATGTTTCCGAGAATACAATTATCAGATCTTTCAAATATATTGTTGATGCTTCTGCAACCTGTGCCTGTCGTTACATTCATTTTAAAAACCTTACTTTATATTTTTAGTGATATCATACAGCATTTTTATTTTTTTAGAAATAGAAATAAATTAAGCGACGGAAAGTTATAAACTTTTCTTTAATTTCCGAAAAAAACCTATTTATTTACTTGATCTTGCGAGTAAAAATCGGGAGCCACCTTCTTCAATAAGAAGAAAACAACCCCAATCCATGCGAGAAAGACGGCGATTGAAAACAAATGAATGGACTGTAAGATCTCTTTCCCTACGAAAACTTGCAAAAGGAGGATACACACAGCGATGAGCGCTTTGGCTGAGCGGTAGGCAAAGACATCGATGATCGCTTTTGCGCGAAACTTTTCATCGAGTTTCATGGGGATATAGAGCATTTCTCGGATCACGCCAAAAAGGGAAAAATCGATCGATTTAATGAGGATATAAGAGAGAGAAATCACGCTGAAAGTGGGAAATAGCCAAGCAGTTACAGAATTGCAAAGGAGGAGAAGGGGAACAAAGAGATGACCACCCCTTACGCCTAAAAAATGGACCATGAGAAATCCCCCAATCAGTTGAAAAACCCCACTGCAAAGATTTGTGATCCCAATAATTCTCCCTACATATTCCGTTCTTAAATCAAGATCTGTCACATGTTGCTCTAAGTGGGCGTTGAAAAGATAATCCATAAGCCCAATGGAGATCTGCATAAAGACCACAAGTATTAACACAGCGATCAAGAAAGGAGATTTTCCAATGAGAGAAAAACCGCCTTTGGGGTTGAGGTCTTCTGTAAGGTCTTTTGCAAAAGACTCATCCCTTAACGAACTGCAGGCAAAGGCTTTTTTGTAGCAAAGGTAAAGGAGAAAATAGATGGGAAGGCTTGCTAGAAAAATTTTCTCAGATCCAATTCCTACAGCATAAAAACCTGGAACGATACTCCCCAATACAGAGCCAACCGTCCCCATGCTAAAGATCACCCCATAAAGATACTTTGCGCGTGAAGCTGGAATTGTGCTGTGGATCATCGACCAGAGCTGTTTAAACATAAGAAGAATGTAGATATCTTTCCAGATGAACTGAACGAAAATGAACTGAGGGATGTAAGTAAGCGCTGCGGCGCAAAAGAGATGGACAAAAGAGATGATTGCAGCAATAGACCCTAGCATTCGAACAGGACCGAGAACAGGAAGATAACGGTTGTAAAGGTAAACGCACCCCAAGTTGAAAGGGACAGAAATGAGCCACACCCAAGGGATTGCATGTGAAGAGAAAACGGTAAGAAAGATCGAACTACTCGATGGCCGGGTCATCGCATATTCAAGTGCGATAAAAAAAGCTGTTGCCATCGAAAAGAGGATAAACCATTTCTCTTGCGACGTAAATTGCTGAAATAGGCGTTTTAACCCACCCATTACGCTTCCCAACTTTCTAGGAAATGGATCAAAGAGAGGTCTCGTTCAGGGGAAATATAGATCCAATTTGAGCGTTTTGATGGGACTTTGAGAAGAAGATCAGAACACTCTCTTGCTTTCTGGATCACAATATGGCGTCTTGACACAGGGAAAGAGAGGCGGTCAGGAGGGGGGTCTCTTGGGTAAAACTCCCAGCCGATCTCCGCATCTGAGATTTTCTCCCGCTTTTGGAACTCCTTAATCTCTTTTTCTGTCATCGACTGAGGAAGGGTAAGGGCGCGGAAACGGTGCTCGCGGAAAATGATGCAGCGCGCATCTCGATAGCCAGGCATATCTGGATTTTTTGCCGCTTTTGTAAGCTCTGCAATTAAGTCGATATCGCTCACCGAGAGGAAATCATCGACGCTTTCTAAGCTTTTTTTCTTAAAATTTGCCTTCATGTACCGTCGAAGATGGAAATTGTAGGCCTTCACAGATGAGTATTGATAGATTCTTCGGTGCATGAAATGGCGCGCTAAAAGGAGAGCTTCACAAGACTCAAGGCCATTTTCATCAATTCCAAGTTGCAGCTCATTTACGCCCTGATCTGCGCTTGGCAAGATGCGGAGCGTCTCAATGAGTTGGTGGTAATCGAAAAGTCCATAAACAACCCCTGTACTCCTTGCATCGCGAAGAAGGTAATCGATCCGGTCTGCGCCAAAAAAATCGCCAGTGATCAGCTCAGAGACAACTCGCTCCCAAGGAGTGAATGATTTTCCTGTTAATCCCTGCCATTTTGACTCCCCGATAGCTACTTTTTTGATATCTTCAACAAGATTTCTTTCCGTTAACTCTTCAAGACATGAAGGGATATCTTTTAGTTTTTCCCAAACGGGCTCTAAATGGGAACTGCCAATGATTTTTAGCGTCCACTCTTCATGCCCACATGAACCTAAAAGGTCTTTTTCAGCCACATGAGAAAAAGGAAGATGGCCTAAATCGTGGCATAAAGCAGCCATTCGGAGCACGCGCCTCCAGTAGAGGTATTCTGTCGACCCTTTCCTTGGGACAAAATGGAAGACATCGGGGCGGACCGACTCACAGATCTTATCAAACATCAAGGTGGCCAGATACATCACCCCTAAAGAGTGCTCAAACCGGGTATGCGTTGCTCCAGGATAGACAAGATAGGCAATCCCCAACTGATGAATATAGTGAAGCCTTTGAAAGGGAAGCGAGTCGATCAACTCCTTTTCAAACTCATCGATGGGGATAAACCCATGAACTGCATCGTAAATTTTTTTATTCGATGATAAAAAATCTTTCACCATAAGAGCTAATTATCCCCACTTTGGCTATTTTTTGATAGCTCATATAAGATAGGCACTCCAACCGTGCCTCTGCCTGTGCCTGCCCTTTCCCGATTTAGTTACAACCACCCCCCACCTCAACTTAGTATTTATTTTATTATTGAATTAATTTTACTAATTCAGTAATATTTTGCTAAAAAAGTGAGTTTTATATGACGTCAGCAGTAACGAATTGTAGCAATTCAACACCTGAAAGACCAACTCCAGTAGCTCTTGCGCGGGAAGATCGCATTGATGATGCGATCGAAGCCATCTTCTTAAGATGTGGGTATCGTGAAATCGAATTGCAACTTGCTATTATTTTCGAAAAAGAATGGGCGGTTATCACTCTTGTCAAGGAATTACTTGAGGAAAATGAGATCGATAAAGCATCCGCAATTGCGGTGACTCACCTTTGTGGAGATAAGCAAGCAGAAGTTCTTCATGATGGGTCCATTTACGTAGCATCAAAAGGAAACTTTCAAAAAGCTAACGAAATGGCTCGAAAAATTTCAACAGAAACGGATAGAACATACTTTTTTCGTTGCGATGCTATTCAACGCATCGATCGCTATTACGAAGACTCCGCGTTGTGGCTTACCTAAGGCCTAGGCTTACTCTCATGACTGTAGGAGTCTGTCACGCTGACAAATTCCGCTTTTCTCTGTAATTCTTTGATGCTCTTTGCGCCTCCGTAGGTCATCCCACTGCGGATTCCTCCGAGAAGAAGAGTGAGAAGTTCTTGAGCGCTTCCAGAAACTGGAGCCCAAAAGTCAACCCCTTCAGCAACCGTCTTTGCTTTCAACCCTCCGTAGAATTCATTTTGAAAATCAACGGATGCTTGTCCCCGAAATTTCGCCTCGAGCCCTGAGGGGACTCCCTCACTTTTTCGTTTACGCGCTGCCGATTCATTTGTTAAAGCAAAGAGCTTCCCAATCATGACAGTACTTGCCCCTGCTGCAAGGGCGAGAACAACATCGCGACTTGTCCGTATTCCTCCATCTGCGATAAGAGGCACCCGGAGCCTTTCTGCGACACGGCTACAATCTTGAACAGCTGTGAATTGAGGAACACCAAAACCTGTCACCATCCGGGTCGTACAAGCAGCTCCTGGTCCTACACCCACCTTAACGGCATCTGCTCCCGCATTGACAAGGTCGTGATATCCCATCGCCGTACAGACATTGCCTGCAATCACCTCTTTTTCAGGGTGTGTCTTTTTGATCTCAGAGATGAATTGGAACATCCGATCTGAGTGGCCATGCGCTACGTCGATACAGACGCCGATTGCCCCAGCGTCGAGAAGTTTTCGACATTCATCGACATTTAAGATTCCCGATGAAATGAAGGTCTTCCCCGCATATTGCTTCACCCACTCCAGTTGTTGCTCAAAAGGGGTAAAACGGTGATAGATGGGAATAGATCCTTGCTCAAGCAAGATATCAGCAAGCTCTTTCCCAATCACGGTATCCATATTTGCCGCAAGGAGAGGGATTTCGATCTTTGTCTTTTTCGTCAGCCAACTTTCTAAAGAGGGAACCGTTCGAGAAGGGACGTTGTTGAATTGGGGAACTAAAGCTACATCGTCATAAGTAAAAGCTTGGCGCATAAAACTAGATACCTCGAATGCAAAAAATAAAAGATGAGTATATCATTCTTTCGATGAATAGACAATGGAATCATGATCTCTATACCGAGAGTGGTTCAAGAATCGGGAAAATGACAAGGAGGCGCCTTGAATTTGAAGCAGACGAAGTCGTTGCCGAAGCAGCCAAAGTTAAACACTTTGGCGATGCAGGCAGCTTCAAATTCAATGGCTGCCCGACGCGGTCAGAACCGATTCTTCAATCACGAGCGGTATATCAGAACAGTAACCACCGAAAGAAATATTTTACCACAGAGATAGAAACTACAGAGGCCGCAAAACGCGGCAATTTTTTTGAGGTGTGTAAGAATCCCTTCTGCCACTCTGTGGTTCTTATCTCTGTGGTTTATTTTCTCTATGTGATTCTAAAAATATTTTTAATGGTCAGTACCCTGTGATCTCAGTTTGTATATTGGCAAAAAACGCAAGTGCGACACTGGAAAAATGTCTCTCTTCCCTCGTCTCGTTTTCCGAAGTCATACTTCTCGATACTGGTTCCGAAGATATGACAATAGAAATTGCAAAAACCTACCCCAACGTCAAGATCCACACATCCCCTTTTCTTGGGTTTGGTCCTTTAAGAAATCTTGCTTCCTCAATAGCTGTAAATGATTGGATACTTGCGCTCGATAGCGATGAGATCCTCTCCCCTTCTTTAATTCATGAGATCCAATCTCTTGTTTTGGATGCAGACTGCGCCTATTCCATCCCACGCCACAACTATTTTCAAGGAAAATGGATCAAAGGGGCAGGATGGCACCCCGATGTTGTTGTCCGCCTCTACAATAAAAAAAGGACTTGTTACTTAAGGCAAAAGGTACATGAATCTGTTGACACACAAAATGTGAGAGCGATTCCCCTCTCCTCCCCTATTCTCCACACTCCTTATCGCTCTTATTCTGATTTCTTGAAAAAAATGGAGCATTACTCAACCCTTTTTGCAGAAGAACACTGCGGGAAAAAAAGCTCTTCTCTTTATAAAGCGGTAAGTCACTCTTTTTTCGCTTTCTTCAAGAGCTATTTTTTAAAAAAGGGATGTCTACAAGGAGGGGCGGGATTCATCATCTCACTCTATAATGCCCATACAGCTTTTTATAAGTACTTAAAGCTTTCCGAAAAAAACTTCGCGGCGAAAAAGGAAAGTAGAAGCGATGAGCAAGAAAAGGAAAAAGGCCATCCACCCCATAAGAAAAAAAACATCTTCTAGAGCAAGTGTCCAAGATTGGTCGTCGAGCATCAGATTCAGTTTAGCAAAAGGGTCACCTGGAACCTGTAAAATCTTTTTTTGCATGAAAACAGTTTGCACCTGGTTGTTTTGAAGATTTAGCCCTTCATTGAGCCTTTCGTGATAGAAGACCGATTGGCGGTGCCACATGATATTAAAAATACTTGCGCCAAGGCCACTTGCCAGATTCCGAATCCCTTGAAAAAGTTCTTGGGCGTCGATTCGGTTTTCTTCAGGCAAAAACTTCATCATAATCTGAATGAGTGTAGGAAAAGAAAAGGCAAAACTAATCCCTGCTAAAAACCGAGCAAAGATGATCCTTCCTATATTGATTTCATACCAGAAAGTACTTGTGAAAAAACAGCTACTCATAAGGATGAGTGTGGCGATGAGAAGAAGGAGACGTGGATCAAAACGAGAAAACCAATCTGTAATAATGAGATAGGGAAAACAGGCAACAATTGCCATAATTGCTAAAAGCGCTGCAATCCAATTTGGGGTAAATTGAACATCAAAGGTAAGCCAGATATTTAAAAGAATCTGAACTCCAAAATAGGTCATAAAAATGATGATCAAAGAAAAAGAAGCTAATTGAATGAGTGGGTTTTTTAGAAGCTGAAGATTATACACGGGATTAGGGTGATAAAGAGAGCGTAAAATAAAAAAACCAAATGTGGGAAGGCCTATAAGAATGGCAGCAACTAAAAGAGGAGAGCGGTACCAGTCGAGTTGCTGGCAGGTAGCAATAGCAAACGTCAATGCATTAACCGAGATGAAATAGCTCCACCACCCGACCCAATCAAAAGAATTTTGGTTGTGAGGATAGGGAAGTTCAAGATCTTTTTTGAAGGGTTTAAGACACCTTATTAAGAAAAGAGCAAGAACGCTATTTAAGAAAAAAGGACTTTGCCAATGATAAACATAGGCCATCACTCCTCCCCATACGCCCCCAATGACTGGCATCGTAATGACAATTGTGGAGAAGATCCATGCCGTTAAGATCCTTTTTTCTTTAGGGACTAAAAGGTAGATGCCCTGGTTTAAAAGGGCAAAACAGGGGCCTGTTGTAAGACCTGCAAGCCAACGGAAAAGATTCAAAAAAAAGTAAGTGGGCATCATCCCCGTTAGGAGATTTGTTAAAGAAAAGAGCAAAAGAGCTCCTGTCAATGTTCGGTAGATGCCAAATTTTGAGAAAAGAGGTTTTGTAAGAGGTACTGTGACGAACGCTCCAAATGCAAAAAATGCAAAAGGGTAGAAATTGAGTGTTCGATCAGCCCCGAGTTCATTTTCGATAAAAGGGGCTCCAATTGTTGTTAATGCTGCATTTAAGACAAATAGAGATAAAATCGAATAGAGAACAACAAGAAGAGAAGGGGAAAAGGCTTTTTCACTTTTCATAGAGATATTTCTCAGGAAGTGGGGGTTGTAAAGGTGCGTAAGGTAAAGTTGGGATCGCCTCTTGGATCAGTTTGGGAACGTTCATTTCAATTTTCGGCAGTATGAGGGCAGTTGTGTAAAAAAGTTCCAAATTGGGATCGATGTTTTGTGCAATGATATCCTGAATAAAACTTGCGTCCCCCAACTCTTCATCAATGTAAGTTGTTGTGCTATAGGTAGGAGATCCTTTTGTCGAGGTGGGAAGATAGGTTCCAGGATCATCGAGATAGACAGTTGCCTCAGAAGAAAGGCCTAAACGAAGAGGGTGCTCTTTTAACTCTTTGCTATCAATTTCGATACGAACAGGTAAACGTTGGACGATCTTGATCCAATTACCCGATAGGTTTTGCGGAGGGAGAAGTCCTGTTACATTTCCTGCGACAAGGGGTAGCCCCACAATTTTTCCATGATAGTGGACAGTACTTCCATAAAGATCTACCCGGATCCTTGCCCTTTGCCCAATTCTCATCCTTCGAAGTTGCGTCTCTTTAAAGTTGGCATTGAACCAGATCTGATCCATCGGCACGACGCTCATAAGAGGAGTTCCCTCAGGCACCCACATCCCCACCTGAATGGAGCGTTGCGCTGCGATCCCCTCTTGTGGAGCAAAAAGGTTGCAGCGATGAAGATGGACCCAAGAAGCGCGAACTTTATCAGCAGCCTTTTTGATGAGAGGGTGTTCATAAATAGAGACGCCTTGAACTTGGGAAAGGGATTTCTCATAAAGCGACTGAGTCTTTTGCAAATCGAAAAATGATTCGCGAAGAGCTGCAACTGCATGTTCATAATTTTCTAATGAGACAGCTTGTACATTGAGTACGCGTAAACGGTGCTCAAAGTCCTGTGCATTTTTGATAAATTGCGCCTTAGAAACTTCTATCTCTGAGCGGTAAGCAAAGACCTGATGAATCATTTCGCAAACCTGTCGTACAGTCTCTGCAAGCTCTTCTTTAGCTCTATCAAGCTCAATTACAGAATCTGTCCGATCCAGCTCAACGAGTACTTCATTTTGCTTTACTAGATACGTATCATCTGTGTGAATGGCTGTGACAAATCCTGATCGAAGAGGGGTGAGATAGACCTGGTTTCCCTGCACATAGCAATCATTTGTCCAAGCGATATCTTTCCAGACAATCCACCAATAAGCAAAGCCGATCACAAATAAAAGGCTAGTGATGATCCAATAGCGATGACTCATGGCGCGCATATGCACTCTTTCCCATTGTATCCGCCACCAATTGAGCGGATGAGGCTAATTGCTGCCGCATAACGGCTATAACCCAAATCAATATCTCCAAGCTTTTTCTGCAACAATTCATCTTTCCAGCGCAACATCTCAAGTGCGTCATCAAGGCCGCTGTAGACTCTATCTTCAGCAAGATCCACTCTTTGGGATGCCTGCCGCACGATTGCCTCCTGTTGCACTTTTTCACTATAGATCGCTCGTGCAGTAACTAAGGTATCTACGACATCTTGCGCGCTTTTTAGGATCATGTCGTTGTAGATAAAAACAGCTGTTTGATATTCCGCCCGCTTTGCATCGAGATTCGCCTGAATTTCCCAGATTGGGTAAACAGGGAGGTTGATTGAGGGGTCAATCCCCTGTTCATAACCAGAAGGTTTAAAAAGCGCGTTGTAGAGAACGCTACTTAGACCCAAAAATCCACTTAAGTTGATATTAGGGAAAAAGTCGGCTCTTGCAGCTCCAACTTCTTGAGCAAGTGCCTCCAATCTCCAGCTTTGCGCAACAAGATCGGGACGGCGCGCGATCAGGTCTAAAGAAAGTGTCTCTGGAATCACAAGAGCAGGGGGAAAATCGGGAAATTGCGGCTCCACTTCTAAGGGCGCATCAGGTCCTCTCCCTATCAAGATATTGATGAGATGCCTATCCACTGCAATCTCTTCATCAATTGCATAGAGAAACTGCTCTACTTGTTCAGCTGCCTCTCTTCTGATCAATACATTTCGTAAATCATCGATGGCAGCATCCATTAAAAGCGTTTGGAGAAGAAGAAGCCTTCTTCTGACTTCAAAAAGCTCTTGATAGATCTCTCGCTTCACAAGATTTGCCTTTAACGC
>DATECD010000087.1:0-5596 GCA_035287065.1 Chlamydiales bacterium
GATAAAGATCTTGCTGCAGCTTTCAATCTTGAAAATCAAGAAGGAGCTTTAGTCTCTGATGTCGTAAAAGGTTCTGCTGCATCAAAGGCAGATTTGCAACCAGGCGACGTAATCCTCCAATGCAACGGCAAACCTGTAAAGAGCGTCTCTAAACTGCGCAATGATATAGGAATGATGTCCCCAGGAAGCCAAATTGAGCTTCTCATCTTAAGAAATAATAAAAAAATAACTTTACAAGCCCAGCTTGGCGCTTTAGAAGCTGAGACTGCTTCTATCGAACTCTTAGAAAAAATGGGAATTGAAGTGGAGACTTTAACTCTTGAACAAGCAGAACGGATCGGTTTTGATGGCGTTGCCATCACCTCTGTGAAAGCAAATTCCCCTGCAGCACTTGCTGGTCTAAAGAAAGGTCAAATCGTAACGGGCATCAAAACAAGCGTCCATAAAACAGTCAAAAATGTAGCTGATCTAGAAGAAGCGCTCAAAGAAGTTGCAACCAATAAATACGTGATTCTCGTGATCCGCCAGCAAAACTTCCAGCGCTACTACACCATCAAGATGCAGTAACATGGGGCCTTTAATAGCGAAGTGAGGATTTTCCACCTTTGGTCCTGGTAAGTCCTCGCGGTTGAATTGATTCTGACGATGTTGATGTCCCGTCGTCAAAATCGTTAAGATCGTAAGATACTGGTGGTTCTTTTTGCTTATTTCGATTCGTACATTCATCGTCAGGTTTCTTAGGCGTTTTAGGTGCAACTGGCCCAAACGTGTCTGCCCCAAGTTTCTTACGTGATGCATAAGGACCATAAACAGCCGTTTTAGGAACTAAAATCAATTTACCAGTCGGTTTAAACCTTGAGTGCTTTCTGCAGAAACCTTCATCGCAAACCTGTCGAGCCTTGTCTAGTGTTCGTTTCTTCAAATCACTACTAGAACGATTTTGTTCTGTAGAAGAACCTACAAATGATTCGAACATTTTTGACAGCTTAGAGTAATTGGGAGCGGTTGGTTCTTTTAATTGTGATAGAAATGTTTCTTTTATGCCGCGTCCACCTTTAGAATCTTTCGATAATGCTTTCAAAAACTCAATCGTGATTTTTCCATTACTTACAGTGGTTAAAGCTGTAAAAAAGCTATCTTCAATAAACAAATTTCCAAATGTTCTTTCAAAAGAAGAAGTTAGACGTTCCTTTCCAATTTGACTCTCCATCGATTCAATCGCCTTCAGAAACCTTTCATCAGTTATTAAATAATACGCTTCTTGTGCAGTCAAAAAATAGCCAGGTTTTTCTTGGGTTTCACGCTCTACAGAACTATTTGATACCTCACTTACTGTCGAAGCACTTTCTTCTGTTGTTACCCCATCGTCTCCTCTTAATTTCTTAACGAAATTATCTAGCAATTCACCCAACTTCTTTTGATATTTCCTTATCTCTTCTTGAACATTCTCTTCAAATCGAGAGATGTAAGGATTCACTTCTCTAATTGCTTTAGCCGCTATCGCTTGAACCTTACTTTGTCCTTGCGTAGCTTTCTCATGGGGTTCACGCCTTGTAGAAATGGCTCCAGACAGACTCGTTGAAAACTCAGTAACTGACATACAAATAACCTATAAATAATTAATATAGATTATAACATAAAAACAGTTATATTTTAAATATATTTTTATGTCTTATAAATAACAACGTATAATTAAAACATAAGTGACTTAACATCATATATATACATCTTAAGTTTTACAGTCCCCTCTACAACCCTTTCAGAAACTCTTGGAAGTCGGGCTCATTTTTGATTGCGGCAAACTCTGGCTCGTTGAGGAGGTCGGTTAACTTAAGCCCCTCATATTGCAAAGCTGTTTGGAGCCAGCCCCCTGCGGGCTTGGCTTGCTTAAGATGGGCAAAGGCGCGGGCGTTGCGTAAAGCAATTTCTTGAGTGGAAGAGAGCTGATAGCAATCGCTTGAGAGCTTGGCGACAAGCTCAAAGTTTTTGGCTTTTGCAGCTAAGCGATGCAAGAGGAGAATCGCATCGCTTGAGAGGTTATCTTGCATGGGGAGGAGCCGCTTATAAGCTTCTTGGTGTTTTCCCTCCTCTTCTTCAAGAAAGGCAAGGTACTGATTTGCTGCCGTTGCAAACATCCCCCCTTCACCCCTTCGCACCACCTCTTCAAAAAGCCCTTTTGCCTCACTTTTTTTCCCCGCTTTTAAAGCGAGATCCCCTTTCTCCATCAGCTCTTGAATCTCATTTCCCCGATCGGCGCGATTGACAAGACGACTTTTTCTCCACGCATCAAAACTCTCAAAAGCAAAAAGGAAAAAGATCGCTCCTGCCAAGAAAGCACGTACGACAAAACAGGCAAGAGCAAATAAAGTAGCTAAAATAGCGCCCACTAAAAGAGCTGCCTTAAACCCTTTCACCCCAAAACTTGCCTCTAAGACAATTCTAAGAAGCTGCCCTCCATCAAGAGGTAAAATGGGAAGAAGATTGATCATCGTCCAAAAGAGGTTAGCCATCTGAAACACTTTGATGACGGAGAGAATTGCCTGCGATTCGATAAGATGAGAGGCGATCAAA
Source organism: Chlamydiales bacterium (assembly GCA_035287065.1). Classification (GTDB taxonomy): domain Bacteria; phylum Chlamydiota; class Chlamydiia; order Chlamydiales; family SM23-39; genus JAGWKO01. The sequence goes on from DATECD010000087.1 coordinate 2,572, forward strand.
AAAGTAGCTGCAAGGAAAAGGAAAAAACCAAAAAGTGGGCCATTAAAAGCGATGAGAAATTGCTGCCAAAAACGGAGCTTTGGGCCAACATATGAAGTCAAACCGCCCAAAGCAACAAGCTGAATCTGCGCTTTTTGCCGAAAAAGAGAAGCCGTGAGAGCGTGACCAAATTCATGTACGACAACAGAGACGAAAATGATTCCAATCCAGATGAGCGTCCCGATAAAGTTTTGCGTATAAAGCCAGCCAATGAGAGCGGCAACAACCCAGAAAAAAGGGTGGATGGCAATTGGGATTCTCCCTGGGATAACAATCATTTTTTCTTCAATGCAAGTTTTACTGCCTGCCCCATTTCCGCAGGGTTTTTCGTAATCACAGCGCCTGCCTTTTGAAAGGCCACATATTTTTCTTCAGCTCCACCAAGTCCAGCAGAGATAATTGCGCCTGCATGCCCCATCCTTTTTCCTGCAGGTGCTGTGACCCCAGCGATAAATACGGCAAGAGGTTTTTTCCCATGCTGCATGAACCATCTAGCAGCTTCCTCTTCTGCACTTCCGCCAATCTCACCGATGAGGAGGATGGCTTCAGTTTGTGGATCTTGTTCAAAGGCTTTGAGCACATCGATAAAATTCGTCCCGTTTAAAGGATCTCCTCCGATTCCCACACAAGTCGATTGCCCAAGTCCCAGTTGCGTTGTCTGCCAAACAGCTTCATAGGTCAGCGTCCCTGAACGAGAGACAATGCCCACGGACCCCTTTTTATGGATATATCCCGGCATGATCCCAATCTTACAGCTCTCAGGAGTAATGATCCCTGGACAATTGGGCCCGATGAGACGGGACTTGGATCCATCCATCACTCGTTTGACTTCTAGCATATCGCGAATGGGAATTCCTTCTGTAATACAAATAATTAAAGAGATCCCCGCCTCTTCTGCTTCTAAGATCGCGTCCGCTGCAAAAGGGGGAGGAACAAAGATTAAAGAAGCGTTGGGGTTCACATGTTCTTTTGCCTCTAAAACAGTATCAAAAACAGGAACACCTAAAACTTCTCCGCCCCCTTTTCCAGGAGTTACACCTCCAACTAATGCTGTGCCGTAAAGTTGGCATTGCTCTGCATGAAATTTCCCTGCGTGACCTGTAATCCCTTGAACAATCAATTTCGTTTTCTTATCTACCCAAATGGCCACGATCTCCCCCTTTCGTTGCTTTCACAGCAAGTTCAGCTCCCTCTTGAAGCGTTCTCGCAGATAAGATCTTCACTCCGCTCTCTTCAAAGATCTTTCTCCCCTCTTCTGCTTGTGTCCCTTCCAATCGAACAATGAGGGGTACTTGAACTTTTTGCTCTGCAGCTGCATGTAAAACTCCGTGCGCAATTGTTGCGCAATTCATGATCCCACCAAAAATGTTCACAAAAATCGCTTCAACTTTTGGATCAGAAAGGATGATGCGAAATCCTTCTGCCACTTTCTCTTTTGTTGCGCCACCACCAACATCGAGAAAGTTTGCAGGCATCCCACCAAAAAGCTTGATGATGTCCATCGTTGCCATCGCAAGTCCTGCCCCATTGACCATGCATCCAATATTTCCCTCCATCGCAATATAGGCAAGATCGTACGCTTTTGCATCTGCCTCCTGATGAATCAATTGTGTTGCATCATACATCTTTGCAATCTCAGGCTGTCTAAAAAGGGCGTTGTCATCGATCGAGAGTTTGGCATCTAGTGCAATAATTTTTCCCTCTTTTGTTCGAATCAGGGGATTGATCTCCAAAAGGGAAGCATCTGTCTCAATAAAACAGCGCGCAAGTCCCTGGATTAGTTTTGCCCCCTCTTTTGCCTCTTCCCCTTTCCATCCCATAAACTTACAAATACGGACGAGTTGATACGCGCGCACCCTTCCATCAAAAGAAAAAGGGACCTTCAAGATCTTTTCAGGGCATTTCACTGCAATCTCTTCGATCTCCATCCCCCCTTCAGGTGAGGCGATGAGAAGCGGCACTCCTTGACTTCGATCAATCAATGCTCCTATGTAGTACTCCTTATCGATATCTAGTGGCTTTCCAATCAAAATCTTGTGTGCAATAACCCCTTCAGGACCCGTCTGTTCGTTGACAAGTTTAAACCCAAGGAGCGCTTTTCCTTTCTGAATGATTTCAGGCTTTGACTTTGCAAATTGCACTCCCCCAGCTTTTCCTCTGCCTCCAGCGTGCACCTGGATCTTCAGCACAGCTTGATCAAGCTGTAGACGATCGACAATCTGAGTCAGCTCTTCTACACTCGAAGCAATAGCAAATTCAGGGATGGGAACTCCATAGCGCTTCAAAAGCTCTTTAGCCTGATATTCATGAACATTCATAGATCTACCTCTAAACCACTATATCTGTTAAACTGTGATTTTCATCAATTGCGTCATGTTGAAATTTTTAAAAAAGCTAGCTCTCCCCTTTTCTAAGTTGAAATGGGCACTTGGTGCCAAACTCCGCTCCCTATTTTCTCAGCCCCTTGATCCTGCAGCCCTTGAATCTCTTGAACAGCTCCTCTATGAAGCAGACCTTGGCGCAAGCCTTGCCTCCGAGCTTGTCGAAGAACTAAAGAAACAGGCAAGAAAAGATCCCAATCCAGAACATTTCCTCCCTTTCATCAAAGAAAAGCTCCTCGCCCTTTTCCCTTCCCCTAAACTTCCATCTCTTTCCCCAGCCCCTCATGTGGTTCTCATTGTGGGAGCTAATGGGTCGGGGAAAACAACGTCTGTTGCCAAGCTTGCAAACTACTATAAAAAAGAGGGGAAAAAAGGTTTGATCGCAGCAGCCGATACATTCCGCGCAGCTGCCAATGAACAATTGGAAACTTGGGCAAACCGCCTCGACATTCCCCTCATTCAATCGCAATCGGGAAGCGATCCCGCAGCTGTTGCATTTGATGCACTTGACGCAGCGCTTGCAAGGAAGATGGATCTTCTTTTCATCGATACAGCAGGAAGATTGCAAAATAAAACAGCTCTCATGCAAGAACTTGCAAAAGTGC
>DATECD010000088.1:0-6611 GCA_035287065.1 Chlamydiales bacterium
TTTACGAGAGAATGTAAGGTTAGGCAATAGCTACTACAAATCAAAGGAGTTACATCAAAATGTAGCTTAGCTTAATGCATATGGGGCAAGCCCCTGCTCCCCCCTTGGGGCGGGATTGGAGCTTTGAACACCGGTTCGCGCTAATTATTTGGTTGCCGCCCCTTGCGTGGCGGCTTTTTTTTGTGCGCTCCCTATCGCGCCTGGCTCGCTCGCCGTACCTCAGTGCATGGCGCAGCCATTCGCCGCTACGGCAAAGCATAAATCGTAGCGCAAGAGGGCGTCCTTAGCGCCGAAGGGGGGCAGTGTTTTACACGCTCCCCCGATGAGCACATGATTTTGCAAAGCCGTAGTTAGGCGCAAGGGGGCAGCTGGGGACAATGGGAACCTTGTCCCCGACTGTCTAGAGTAGCCTAACATAAATTTTAAAATATTCTTTTTAATGCTCAGTCACCTGATTTTACCTCAACAGCTCCCATTAAAAAATGTGATAAAGATAGACTATTTGATTTCTTTACATGGGATGGAGACGGTCTCTTGGTCGTGAAGGAGGCGTTTTTTTTTGAAGAAGGTCCAGTCGGTTTCGGGGGTCCCTGTAATTTTTGATTTGAGCTGACATAAACGGGTTCCTGCTGGGAGCTCGAGGAGAAGTGGCTCGGCAATAGCTCCAACAACTTGCACTGAAACTGTGCTGAGCTCTTCAATGTGAAGGGAAAAATCTCCTTGAATCTCCTGATAATTTTGAATCTCTCTTAGGTTGGCAAAACGTTTGGGATGGGCTTTTTTTAAGACTAACCCCAATGGAGCGCCAACGACTGTCGAATAGGGGCCCGGATGATCTACTGCCCCAGTAATTGTCACTACACAAGATTTTTTCACTGAAATGGGGTGGTCGCGATTGAACCGGTGAAGCCTACTACTTTCAGAGGCGGCATGGAATTGGGAAATTAAAATCAAAGTGAGAAGTAAAAGAGAAAAGGAGACTACCAATGCCCACTCAGAATTTCTTAGAGTCGGCGCGGACAAGGTAGCTCCTTTTGAAAAACCCTCTCCTTTTTTGAAGAGAGTTTAAAAAAAATTAGGCTTCTAAAGAATTAGGACAAAGAACAAACCCTTGCCCACGTTCCATAGCACTAAGATTTTGTTCTTGAACCACGCAGTCAACAGGTTTATTTTGCATTTGCTCTTCGTAGATCATGCGCCAAATTCCAAAGGTTGCAGAAGCTGTAGAGAGCACCGCTAAAGCCACACCTGGAAGGACTGCTTGGCCAGAGAAAGCAAGCCAAAGTCCAGCAGCTGCACCCACAAAATAGGTCACCTCTTTTGCAATTCCGAGCATGTCACTTCTTTTTGTGTCGCGGAGTAGTGTCGCAGCACCTGTTCGAGCTTCCTCGGTAATGCCGTCTGCTGTAGCTACTCTTTCGCTCATGTTGCTACCAGATCTGATGTTATTTACAAAATGCACTACTTTCTGCGCTGAAGCCGACAATCCTGTGAACTCGGCAGCTGTTTTGACCGCATTCGCTATTTTTGAGCCTGGGAGAACTCCTGCAAAAAGAGAAACGCTATAGCAAGTCAAAGAGACCGCTTCTGTTTGCGTTGCGCGATGTTTACTTTGATAATGAGCTGTTCTAACCGCTATTTCTTCATCATCCAATCCTGCAAACGTTTCACTAGAAGGGATTGCTGAACCAAATGCTTTTTTGACTTGGTCAATTGTTACAGGGATAATCGACATGAGACTTGTAACAGGAGCAAATTTTGCTGAAAACGCTGCCGCGTACTCAGAAGGTTGTCTTCCCATTGTTTCCATGATTTTATTCCAAAGTGAAGGGACTCGCTCAAAAAGCTTCGCTACATAAGAAGCGCCTGAGAGAGTCGTAATCACGCGGATCGTCGAAGGGAAAAATCCACGGTCTGTATCAGCTACAGGTGTTTGTTGATTGGGTCTAGAAATGGCATCCCAACTAAATGGTTGCATAGATATTGTCATATAAACTCCTTAGTTTAAAAGGGAGGAGCAGCATAGGTCTTATGGCTATTTAAAGTAAAGGGAAAGCGCCAACTAAAAATTTGTATACGTTTAGTTCGCGGCAAAGAGGTTGTTTCTCATTGATAGCCAAACTCATACGAACTTAGGAAGAGAAGAAAAGCCCCTCAGCCAAAGATCGCCTGGGAGAATTTTTTTTCCCTCTGTCTGAATCTTTTTGATCCGTAAAGATTTTTCTCCGCAACCAACAATGGGTTGTGAAGGAAAAAATTTTCCGGGCAAGCCAGATTGATCCACAACTTCTGTTTCAAAAATTTTCACCCGTTTTTTTTCGCTTCCATCATACACCCAGCTCCAAGCTCCTGGACGAGGGGAAAAAGCGCGCACGAGATTATGGATTTTTTCAGCGGGAAAATCCCAGTGAATCTCCCCCTCTTCTACAGAAATTTTTGGAGCAAATGTAACAAGAGTTGGATCTTGCATCTCTCCAGGGGGGATCCCGTCGCTATAGGATTTTAAAACTAAAAGGAGAAGCGGTTTTGCAAGCTCGCAAAGAATTTCTTGAAGCTCCCCAGCATTCATATTGGGAGCAATCTCTATTTTCGCTACTGCAATCACATCCCCTGCATCGAGCTGTTTTACCATTTTTTGAATGGCAACACCTGTTTCTCTTTCCCCTTCCATCAGCGCTCTTTGAATTGGAGCGGCACCTCGATATTTGGGAAGAAGGCTTGCATGAATGTTGATTGCCCCTTTTTGCGGAATATCAAGGAGTTTTTGCGGAAGAATTTGACCAAATGCAACAACAACAAAAAGATCGGGCTTAAGGCACTTCATCGCATCGAGAAATTGAGAATCTGAACACTTTTCCGGTTGATAAAGAGAGCATTTTGGCTCTTTAGTTAAAATAAGTTCTTTAACGGGGGAGGGGCTTAATGTAAGGGATCTTCCCTTAGGTCTATCAGGTTGAGTGACAATAGCAATAGGGACTACACCCGACTGCAAAAGAAAATCGAGAATCGAAGCTGCAAAATGTGGGGTACCAAAAAAAACGATTCGCAAAACCTATTCTTCTAGATATTTTTCATCTTCATCAAAAGGAGTAAACTGTTTTGCCGACTCTTCAAGCCCTACAACGCCCCGTTTTGAGGTTCTACAAAATTCGAGCCAGTGTTGAATTTCAGGAATCGGTTCAATCTGCTTCCCAATTTCAGCTAACGCTTCATCTAAGTGCAATCCTGAGCGGAAAGTCAACTTAAACGCCTTGCTGATCGCAATTCGCACATCTAAAGGAAATTGACTTCGCTTGAGACCAATGAGATTGATCCCCCCAAATCGATAAGGGACTCCACCTCCAAGCGTATAAGGTGGAATATCTCGAAGCACACCGCTAAACCCACCGACCATTGCATAACACCCAATTCGGACAAATTGGTGCACGGGAGTCATCCCCCCAATTCGGGCGTAATCTCCAACAGTCACATGTCCTGCAAGCGTTGCACAGTTGGACATAATGACTCGATTCCCAATCTCGCAATTGTGTGCTACGTGGCAATACGCCATGATCAGGCAATCATCGCCAATTTTGACGACCGAATTTTCTTGGCAAGAGGAATTAATGGTTGCAAATTCGCGAATCTCACAACGTTTTCCAATCAAAACAAACGTCTTCTCTCCTCGATACTTCAAATCTTGAGGCTTTGTTCCGATCGTTGCGCCCGGCCAAATCACTGTATCTTGACCAATTGTCGTGTGCCCATCGATATAGGCGTGTGATTTGATTTGAACACCATCTTCCAATATGACCGACCCTTTGACAACTGCAAAAGGCTCAATCTTCACATTTTTCCCAAGTTTTGCACCGGGTTCTACAACAGCAAGAGGATGGATCTGTGGCTCTTCAGACATGACTTTATAGCTTTCCCTTATCGACCAAAGCAAAACTGATCTCTGCTTCAGCTGCAAGCTGATCGCCAATCATTGCTTTGGTACTCATTTTTCCACCGTTGGCGCTCACATGAATGCTTTTTGCATGAAGATGCAGCTGATCTCCAGGGACAACAGGCTTTCTAAATTTTGCATTTGCAACATTGAGGAGAACTGCAATCTTATTTGAATACCCTTTCTGATGGACCAAAATCCCTCCTGTCTGAGCAAGCGCCTCTAGGATAAGTACGCCTGGCATGATGGGAATTCCTGGAAAATGGCCTTGAAAGAACGGTTCATTTGCCGTCACATTCTTGATGCCGATGATTTCCCCTGCTTCTGGATCCATATGGATAATCCGGTCAATCAAAAGAAAGGGATAGCGATGGGGCAAAATTGCCTCAATCTGCCTTGCATTAAATACATAAGGCCGTTTTTGGGACTGCATTTTTTTATCCTCCAAACTGCACCGCCGAATGGAGAAATTCTTTCTCTTGTTCTATTGCTTTAGCAAGCACTTTTGCAAAAGCGACATTACTCACATGGCCAGATCGGATTGCGATCACATGAGCCAAAAGAGGGGTGCCAACGAGCGCAAGATCTCCAATTAAATCGAGAATTTTATGTCGAACCATCTCATCTTCAAAACGGGCTCCCTCAGGATTTAAAATCCTTCCCCCCTGGATCACTAACGCATTCTCAAGCCCTCCCCCTTTAATCCACCCTTTCTCAATAAAAGGGACAATTTCTTCATAAAGAGAAAATGTGCGACAAGGGGCAATCTCCACTTTGTAGCGAAGGGGTTGCAAAACAAAAGAGTAATACTGCGAACGCAAAAGAGGAGAATGGGGATAATGCATCGTATAACTGATCCGAAACTCATCAGAAGGAAACGCTACAAGATGGACATCCCCTTCTGACCAATACACTGGCTGAGAAATTTTCCCATAACGGCGAGGCATGTCCTGTGAATGGAGCCCCACTTTTTCAATCAATTCGATAAAAGGTTGCGCGCTCCCATCAACAGCTGGAACCTCGGGCCCATCCACTTCAATGCACGCGTTATCAACGCCAAACGCATAGAGACTAGAAAGGAGATGCTCCACCATCATGACGCTTCCCCGAGAAGCAGTCAAACGGGTGCATCTCGGAGCCTCTCCCACATAAGGGAGGAGGGCGGGAATTACAGGGCGTCCGGGAAGATCCACCCTTTGGAAAATAATCCCCGTATCTACAGGGGCTGGACAGATCCTAATGGACACCTTTTCACCTGTGAAAAGACCCACCCCAGAGATATGAGCTTCGCATTGAACAGTTTTTTGAGAGGACAAACTTCTACTCTCCTAAAAGACAGGAATATTACGAGAAAGTTAACGCAGCCTACCATTTAGGAGCAACTTTTTCCTCATCGCAACCAAAAATGAGATAATGCTAAGAGTGACGATCCCCCAATCCCCGACATAGGAATAAAACGTACGAAAAGAGAAGATAGGAACCTCTACTTCTACTACAATAGGTCCCTCTCCACTTGCAATCAGTTGCCCAAAGCAATCTACCATCCCAGGGATCCCTCGATTTGTCGACCGAAGAAAAAAAACACCATTTTCCACAGCCCGCAACCTTGCATGGTCAAAATGTTGCCTTGCAAGCTTTGAATCGGGAAACCAGGCATCATTCGATAGACCAATAAGCAAAGAGGCCCCCTCTTTTCGAAATCTCCTTACAAAACCAGGATGTATTTCCTCTAGACAAATAGGGACTGCAAAAGGGGCTATGGATGAAGAAAATACTTTCCACTCTTCGCCTGGTTGGAAAAAGTCCTCAATTCCATATTCACTTGCAATGAAAGAGGCAATTCCAGGGACATTCCTAAAGGGGAGGTACTCTCCGATAGGAGCTAAGATCTGTTTTGCATACCACTCAGGCTCCTCTTCATATCCTGGACGAAAGTGATAGGCGGCATTGTTTACCCCCTCCCTTGTTTCACGACTTAGGCCCACAACCACTTCTGCGTCATAATGGTTGGCAAGCGTTTGCGCAAAAAAAGCGTTGGTAACAACCCAATCAGACTTTCCCCCTCTAATCAATGGATAGGCAAAAGGGGGTTTAAGAGATGGGAAAGGTTCTGTATTGTAGTGACTTTTCCAATGTTCTTTCGCCCACTCTAAGGGGCAAAATGGGGTAGAGACAGAATAGGGAAATGCCCCTTCAGGAAGTGCAATCAAATCACAAGGAGCTGAACCAAGAAGCTCCCAAACTCTTTCCCATTGAACAAGCGGCGGAATAAATGCTTCCAGATGAGCGCGATCCCTCATCTTCTCTTCAATAGAAAGTCCTGTATCGACAAGTTTTGCAATGAACGTAGGAGAGTTGTTTAAGTCATTCATTATCAACGATTTATTAATAATTCCAAAGCCATAAGGAACGAGCACAAGAACCAACCAACATGCAAGTTGATTTCTTGATTTATGAAAAAAAGCGCGCAAAAGAACCAAATTGGTCAAAATCACCCAAAATGTGAGGCCGTAAATTCCCAAAAAAGAGGCAAACTGAATGGAAAATGGGGTGCAAGAGAGACTTAAGCCTGCTGGGTTTCCAGAAAAACCGGTCAAGAAAAAGAGGCGAATCCACTCCATCAACGTCCAAAGTCCTGCGAGCCCAAAAGGGTGAAGGCGGAAAACAAAAAGAGAAAAAAAAC
>DATECD010000089.1:0-6042 GCA_035287065.1 Chlamydiales bacterium
TCAACAATTTGAATTTCATAAAAGCGAACAGCAAGCAGGAAGAACAAGAAGAAAAAAGAGACAGCAAGGAAGTAGATTCTTTTAATTGGTAGCAAGGGCTTCTGGGACTGTAACAATCTCTTTTAAAAGAGGGTGTTTTAGATGGCTAAATTCGGGAGCTCGCGCTTTTTCAATCAGGTTCGCTGGACTTTGAAATTGCTCAACCTCATAAGAGAGTCTCCGATTTTCTTCACGAACTAAAGAGATCTCTTTTTCAACCGTCGGAAGCTCCATCTTAAGCCCAGTTAAATCGTTTTGCGCTGCCAAATAAGAGTAGAGGCAAAAGCTAAGAGTGGCAATACAGAATCCCATACGGAAAAGGACGTTTTTCATCTCTTTTTTTCAACCACTCTCAATTTCGCACTCCGCGCGCGTCGATTCTCTTTCATTTCTTGCAAACTAGGGACAATGGGCTTCTTCGTCATCCGCTCTACTTGGCTCTCTTCCCGGAAAATCTGTTTCACAATCCGATCTTCCAAACTATGAAACGTGATCACAGCGATCCTTCCCCCAGGATTTAAAAAATGGATCGCCTCTTTTAACCCTTTTTCCAACTGACCTAGCTCATCATTTACCGCGATCCGAAGGGCTTGGAATGTAAGCGTTGCAGGATGAATGCGCCCACGTCCCCCCACAGCCTGCTCCACAATTTTTGCAAGCTCTAATGTGGTCTTGATCTTTCTCTTTCTTCTCGCTTCAACAATTGCTTTTGCTATTTTTCTCGAGCGCCTCTCTTCTCCATACTCAAAAAGGATTCGCGCTAACTCCTCTTCTCTCGTCTTATTGACAATCTCTTCTGCAGTCACTTCACTCTCTCTATCCATCCGCATATCGAGTGGAGCCTCTTTTAAAAAACTAAATCCCCTCTCCCCTACATCAAGCTGCATCGAAGAGACGCCGATATCGATCAAAAATCCATCGATCCCTTTGATTTTCCTCTCCTCAAGATGCGCTCTCAATTCTCCATAAGGGCCGTGAATCCACTCTATTTTCTTGCTCCAAGGAGCAAGTTCTTTTTGCGCAAGACGTAAAGCATCCACATCGCGATCGCACGCTAAATAGCGCTCCACTTCTGGATGTGCCTCTAAAAGAGCTTTTGCATGACCACCGGCACCGATCGTCCCATCAAAAAAGAGCGTGCAACACACCCCTTCAAAAGATTTCACTACCTCATGCAATAGGACAGGGCGATGACTCATCCTCTTCCTTCCCCTCATCGAGAAGAGCAAAGGCTGCCTCGCTCATCTTTTCTAAATTCATCTCTGGATCTTTACCCTCAATCAGCTCGCGTAAATTCTTGTCGTACACGTCTTTCGGCCAAATCTCGATTTTGTCCATGACCCCAGCAATCTGGATCTCTTTCCCAATTTTCACAGCACTTTTTAACGTTTGGGGCAACATCACTCTTCCCACTTTGTCGCAATCGGCTTGGTGGAGCGTGGAAAAAAAGAGCGTAAAAAACTTTTGGAACTTTGCAACGTGTTGATTTTCGCGGAAGCGCTCTACAATCTTGGCAATTTCGCTCTTGCGATAGATAGCAAGACACCCCCCGAGACCAAGACCGATCACAAATTCACATTTTCCCCCTTCTACAAGTCCGTAGCGCATTTCTTGAGGCAGGACAAATCGCCCTTTCTCATCAAGTTTTGCTGCTGTTGAACCGCTGAAGAAAAACTCTTCCACTTTCATTCCCACGTTTTCCCACATCTTATCCACCAAATCGAAATTCAAGCAATTTATTTTCAAATTTCTTTCTCAAAAACACACCATAATATCCTAAATACCAATGAATTAAAAATTTGTGGGAAATTGTGGGAATTTTGTTCACAACTTTCAAAAGTTGCTGTTGAAATATTGAAAAATTCTGTACGTAATTTTCTAAACGAGAATGAATTAGAGATAAAAAACTAGACTGTGGAAAAATTGTTCACAACTTAAGAAACGTGGAAAATCAGCTCAAAATCGACAGGACCACATCGCCCATCAGGACTCGGCAAGTAATTCACATCCACTCGGATTGAATCTGTAAGATCCCTTTCGACGATATAGTGATCCCCTATTTTATGAATTTCGTAAGGGTGATCTCCGACAAACTCTTTAAATGAGAGCTCTTTCTCAATTGCCTCCCGCTCACGCATCTCTTGTGCAACTGGAGGAAGCGCCATACATGTATTTGTCTTCTTACGCTCAAGAAAATGGTGAAGATGACTTAATTGATGAAAGCGGATTGCAGCCATAAGAAGGCAAGAGCCAACTTCTAAGCTGTGCCCTCCTCTTCTATATTCAATAAAGGCCCTATAGAGCTGAGAAGCGATCTGAGCTGCAAAAGCGATCGCCAAATATTGTGGAGAAGCAGTAGCCAAACACCCCAAAAGAAATAAGTCATTTGCAAAATGTAAAGAGGGGCTGACTGCCGCCTTAAGATCTCCTGAAGCAATTGCCAGACGAAGTCTTTTAGAGCTGTCCAGCATATCTTGCACATTTGTTAAAACAAACCCCACTCTCGGGACCAAAATCGTCGTTGCCAAGCAGGCAGCTGCCATCCCAACCTCAAACAAGGGTCTTCCCAAATGCCGCACTTCCCCATTTTGCACCTGATGGACCCTAGCACAAAACTTTACCCCCTCCAACCCCACAGCAAGAGGCCTTCGCAAACGGGGGAAAATTGTCAAAAGAGGAAGGGCCGCAAGAACAACCCTTTGAGGAAACCCCTCTCCCAGATTAAATTCATTTTTATAATTCCAAAAGAAAAATATTTTTCTATCTGTATGACTATTATTTGTTATCATAAACATTCGATCGGAAACTATAGAGCTTTCCGAACTATTCGTAAAGCAATTCTTCCTCCTTAATCGAAAAATAATGAGCAGCAATACGGCGCTCAATATTTTCAGACAGAACCTCTTTAACTTGTGATAGATAAAGAAAATTCTAAAAAAACATGGCATGTTACTCCTTTGTTAATTTTGTAATTCCCTCATCATATCAAACGCAAAAAATCATTACGTTACTGGTTTACGAGTAAATCCTCTCTAGATAGAATGAGGACGAGGACCATGAGGACTTAAATGACAGCAAAACCTCGTACAATCGATAACTTGGGTGTCGAAGCTTCAATTCGCTATGCCAAAGATCAGCAGCTCTTTGAGTCGCGCTACATTGAAGAATCCCGCCTCATTCCGCAAAAAACAGAGATCGTCTCTATTACTCCTGCAGCCGTTACGGAGTTTGATAAGCGTTATTCTGTAGGTGTAGAAAAAAGAGTCTCTTGGGCCCTTTTTCCTTCTCTTCCTCAAGACCTTGTCCCAGGAAGAGCCCTTTTTTCTTACCAGCTCATCCCCTCTTTAGGAAGTTTTGAAAAATCTGAATCCGATACAGACAAACTGGAGACGATCGAAGATCTTTTGAAAAAACCTAAAAAAAGAAAAAAAGCCCTTTCTGATCGGGAAAAAGAAGAGGAAGAAGGGGAAATTCAATGCCTCATGACCCTTTTTAAAACCTTGAACGCGCTCGATAAGATGCTTCAGTTGATCAATGGACGGCGCAATCAATACCAAAAAGGGTAAATGGCAAAAGACAAATGGGTTGAAATTCTCGGTTGGGGAAAAACAGAAATCGATGACCTCCGCTTTGTTGCGCACTCCTACATCAAACAAGGGATTTACGACATCGCGCTCACTTTCTTCGATGCAATTCAAGTGCTCACAACCCCAACACCTTATGATCTTCAAACAATGGGCGCTCTCTATCTACAACTTGGGAACGCAGAAAAATCGCTCCATTATTTCGAGCGAGCGCTCGCAATCGACCCAACTCATGCATTAACACAACTCAATCGCGTAAAAGCGCTCTTTATGTTGGGTCAAGAAAAAGAGGCATTCATGCTTGCTCGCGAGCTGGAACACTCTGAGGCTATAGAAATTGCCTCTCAAGCAAGCGCTTTAATTCTTTCTCACCGTTGATTTTTGGCTCAACTCCAGCTAAATTTATTAAATGACCATCGATTGTGAAGTGAAAAATGGATGGGAGCAATTTGTCGGGTTCATTGAAAGCCGTTGCTCCTCTGCTGAATTTGCCAACTGGATTGCTCCGATCCGCTTGATTGAAGCGGGATATGACGAAGTGATCCTAGAAGTGCCGAACGTTTTCGTTCAAGAGTATTTGATCGACAACTTTAAAGAAGTTCTCGCTGAATTTCTCCCCCTTAGATCCTCTGGAGAAGTTGCGATCCGCTTTCAGATTACAACAGAAGAAAAGCAAGCTGTACAAGAGCTCCCAGAAGAGAACGTAGAACCTAAGGCTGACCTTAAACTCAATTCGATTTACACCTTCGATCACTTTGTTGAAGGCCCCTCAAATCAATTCATTAAATCGGCTGCAATCGGCGTTGCTTCTCGCCCCGGTAAATCCTACAATCCTCTCTTCATTCATGGAGGAGTGGGTCTTGGCAAAACGCATCTTCTCCATAGTGTTGGCCACTACGTGCAAGAACACCACCGCAACCTCAAAGTGCAACTCATCACAACGGAAGGCTTCATTAACGACATCGTCGACCACTTAAAAGCAAAATCGATCGATCGGATGAAACGCTACTATCGCACTCTTGATGTTCTTCTTGTGGACGATATTCAATTCCTTCAGAACCGACTCAACTTTGAAGAGGAATTCTGCAATACTTTTGAGACACTTCTCAATCAAGGAAAGCAGATCGTGATCACTTCTGATAAACCGCCAGGCCAGCTCCGCCTCTCTGAGCGGATGGTTGCCAGGATGGAATGGGGCCTTGTCGCCCACATGGGGACCCCCGATCTTGAAACTCGCGTTGCCATCATCAAACATAAATCAGAACTTCGCGGTCTCAACATCCCCAGTCAAATCGCTTTTTTCATCGCAGAGCACATCTACAACAATGTGCGTCAAATTGAAGGGGCAATCAATCGCCTCTCTGCCCATTCTCGCATGGGACAAACCCTTCTCAATGAAGAGATCGTCGAAAGAATCCTCAGCGAAATGTTTCAAAGTCACACACCTCATCAGAAAATCTCTGTTGAGAACATTCTCAAAAGCGTAGCTTCTGTTTTTGAAGTCAAAATCTCAGAACTCAAAGGGGAATCCAGGCACAAACAGATCGCAATCGCTAGACAAGTTGCCATGTATCTTGCAAAAGAGATGATCGACGACTCCCTCATGAAGATCGCCGCCTCTTTTGGAGGAAAAACCCACTCCACTCTCTTACACGCGTGGAAAAAGATCGCAGACCAAATGCAGCTCAATGAGACCTTGCGCCGCCAAGTCCAGATGGTCAGACGCAACATCTCAAATCCATAAGAGAAGATTGAACAAATACAAGAAATGCTTATATCCTATCATCTATGGACCCTGATGTGCGCTGGAAACAAAGATTTGCTAATTTTGAACGCGCTTTTCTATTCCTCCAGGCTGCTTGTGAAAAAGAAGCATTCACCCAGTTGGAAGAAGCTGGTGTGGTACAGGCATTTGAGTTCACTTTTGAACTCGCCTGGAAAACGTTGAAAGATTATCTTGAGGCTCAAGGATTATCCCCCCAGTTCCCGCGTCACGCAATCAAAGATGGATTTCAAACTGGAATTATCAAAGATGGAACCCTCTGGATCGAAATGCTAGACAAACGCAATGAACTCTCTCATACCTACGATGAAGTTCAAGCAAAAAAAGCTCTGATGATTGTCCAAAAACGCTATTTTCCCGCCATACACCAGCTCTATCTCTCGTTAAAAAAAGCTCACGAATGACTTACGGATTAACCCTCCACGAATTAGAGATCATTCTTGAAATACTTCAAAAATATCCCCAAATTGAGAAAGCTATTCTCTTTGGCTCCCGCGCCATGAGAAAGGAAAAAAAGGGCTCAGATGTCGACATCGCTCTGAAAGGCTCAAAATTAACAGAAACTATTTTTGAGGTATCGAGAGAATTAAACGAAGAATCCCCGCTTCCTTACTATTTCGATATCATAGATTATGA
>DATECD010000090.1:0-3236 GCA_035287065.1 Chlamydiales bacterium
GTTTTTAAAAGACGCTTTGCATCCTCTGCGTTACTTGGCACAACCACTTTGAGCCCGGGAGCGTGGGAAAGAAACGCCTCAATACTCTGTGAGTGATAAGGCCCCCCTTGGATGTAACCGCCATAAGGCATTCGGATCACAACAGGGCAATTCCACTGCCCATTGGACCTATAGTGGATACTTGCTAATTCATTGATCAGCTGATTCATCCCTGTCCAAGAATAATCGGCAAACTGAATTTCAGCGACAGGCTTATGAAACCCATCAAAAGAAAGGCCAATTGCAAGGCCGATGATCGTCGACTCTGCAAGAGGCGTATTGAAACACCTTGCCTCACCAAAACGATCCGTTAGCTGACGCGTAATCCCGAAAACGCCCCCCTTCCCTTTTGCAACATCCTGTCCAAAAACAACAACTCCTGCATCTTGCTCCATCTCTTCAACAAGCGCGTGGTTCAAAGCGTCCATCATCACAATGGATTCCCCTTCACCTACAGATTCAACATGTGAAGAACAAGGAAAAGAGATGGGTTTAAAAAGATGCTCTGTCACTTTGGAAGGGTCAGGAAAAGGAAATTCTTCAGCTTGTAGCGCAGCTTTTTCTACTTCCTGAAAATGGCGCTCTCTTGCCACGCGGATTTCCTCTTCACTCATGATCCCTTTAGAAATAAGCCATGCTTCAAAACGGGGAATCGGATCTTTGCGAAAGATCTCTTCTTGCGTTTCTTCAGATTGATATTTTTTTGGATCATCACTACTACTATGCGCGCCAATCCTCGGCACATGTGCGACAATTAAGCTTGGACCCTCTTTTGCTCGCGCCCTTTGCACAGCTTGAGAAAAAGCTTCCCCTACTTCAATCGGATCACATCCATCGACATCAAATCCTTTTAGCCCTTCATAGCCTTGACTAAAACGGGATGGATTTCCTCCCGCTGTCTGCTCTGCAGAAGGGACAGAAATCGCCCAGCCATTGTCTTGAATCACAAAAATCAAAGGGAGCTTATGTAAAGATGCAAAATTGAGCGCTTCGTGGAAATCACCTTGAGATGTAGAACCATCTCCTCCAGAAACATAGACAACCTCATCAGCCCCGCGCAATGCAACTGATTTTGCAAGGCCTACTGCTTGCAAAAACTGGGAGCCCACACAACTCGATTGGCAAGGAATTCGCAGCTTATGATCTGAAAAATGTTCAGGCATCATCCTTCCACCCGAGTGATTGGGTAGCTCTCGCGCTAAAAAGGATGCAAAGAGTTCAACAAGTGGACAGCCCAAGCCAATTGCAAAGGCCCTATCGCGGTAATAAGGAAGAGCCCAATCGGTTCCAGGTTGTAAAAGAAGGGCAGATAACCCACCGATTAACTCATGACCCTTCACAGAAAGATGGAACGTCGCCCCTTTATTTTGGCGCACAAGTTTACTCATCTTCTCATCGGCAAAGCGCGTCCAGTGCATGACTTGCAAAAGACGCAAGCCAAGTCCTTCAGAAAATTCATCTAAAAAAGATTTTGACATGAGTGTGGACGTCATGCATGACATCATACCACTCAAGAGAAAGAGCTGTCTACTGATCCTTTTTGGTCTTGATCTGGGCTACTTTTTTGATCGCAAATCGACGGCGCCTTTGAGCCTTAAACTCTTCAGGTTGTTCTTCCTTACGAGGTCTACCGCGCCGCTTGGGAAGGACTGATTCAATGGCTGATTCCATCTTTGGTGCCTTCTCTTCGGGGAGTTGTTCAATTTTTTGCTTGATTTGCGGTTTTGCAGTCGGATAGGAGGGAACTCTTTTCGAGATCTCAGCAATCCCCCTCTCAGCCCCTCCGAGTCGGGTAGTCAAATGACGCAACGACTCAAGTCTTTGAGAAAGGGCTTCCAGTTTCTCATCGACCTTGATTCTCGTACTCCCGCGCAAGGAAGCCAAGAGATGCTCTTCCGTCTCAAATTTAGCAGAGAACGTAACAGATGCTGCTGTTGCAATATCTGGAATGTAAAGGAAAGCTCTACAAGAGGCTGGAACCTCAGTATAGATATCCACTGTCATTTGAGGCTCTGATTCCACTTTAACTGCTTGCTTGGGAGGACGCCCCCTTTTTGGACGGGGATTGAGCGCTTCATTTGAGTAGTAAGTCCGCGCTTTTGCTTCCAGTTGCTCTCTTGCCTGAGAGATATCTTTCGGCACTTTCGTCTCAAAAAGCGTCCGTTTTAGCTTTTCCAGCACATTGCGAGAAAGATCCAAATCCTCTTCAAAAACAAAGTGAATATTTTGCTGTCTTAGCCACTCGATGATTCTTATCCGTGAGCGCTCTTGATAGTAGAGCTGCCATTTCTCAAGCTCTGTCAAGTGATCGTAGATAAATTCAAGAAAATTTTCCCTAGAGTCTTTTGCGGAAATCAAATCGAGTAATTTTTCTTTCGTATCGATATCGTAGACTTTTTCGTGGATAAATCCTTCCATGAATTTTTTTATTTCATAGAAAGTCATCTTAGGAATGATGCAGTAGCGCTCTTTATGCTCAACCACCTCTTTCTCTAAAGCCTCTATATCCTGTGTATCTTTATCGAGATCGACATAAAGGAGAAACCCTTCCACTTTATCGAGATAAAAATCCCTTTCATCATCCGATTTGGCAAAAGAGTCCATCAATCGATGATAGCGGAGCAAAAGAGGCATCTTAGCAGTAGGGTATCGCATACTCCAATCCATCATATCAATCGCTTCCTTAATGAGCAAATCCCCCATCTCATCAAACAGGTGGTTAAGCATTAAAAAGAATATTTTAAAATTTATGTTAGGCCACTCTAGACAGTCGGGGACAAGGTTCCCATTGTCCCCAGCTGCCCCCTTGCGCCTAACTACGGCTTTGCAAAATCGTGTGCTCATCGGGGGAGCGTGTAAAACACTGCCCCCCTTCGGCGCCAAGGGCGCCCTCTTGCGCTACGATTTATGCTTTGCCGTAGCGGCGAATGGCTGCGCCATGCACTACGCTTCGCTTCGTGTCGTGACGCAGGGCCAGTTTTTTTTCTTTGATGCTAATGTGAATCGAAAACACAAGCATTCACGAAGGTATCATTTCTCTTTATTCAAAACCGCGGCAGCGGGATAACTGCGACAGGACATGGAGCGAAGCGGAATGCTTGGAGCGGGCATTGGCGGGTTCGAGCAAAGAAGAATCGCGCCGCATTCAGTGAGGAGCCGTACAGAGGTACGGCGAGCGAGCCAGGCGCGATAGGGAG
>DATECD010000091.1:0-4959 GCA_035287065.1 Chlamydiales bacterium
CATCAATTCGGTCAATTCATCGTGGATCAATTTAATAAATTGTTGACCGGGACTAACCGACTTTAAAACGGCCTCTCCCATCCCTTTCTCTTTGACGCGCTTGATGAACTGGCTGACCACCTGATAATTGACGTCAGCCTCCAAAAGGGCAAGACGCACCTCACGAGCAGCATCGGACATGTTCTCTTCAGTGAGGGTCTTTTTCCCCGCAAGGGAGGAAAAGAGATTTTGGAATTTTTGAGTAAGTGAGCCAAACATAATCTAGGGAGTAATGATAAACGGAATAGGGATTGGTTTTCAACTGTTCTTCAGATTTTTTTCAAAAGTTCTTCAAAAGTTTTTAGCGTAAAAGAAGCGATCTTTCCCGCTTAAGTCCTGAAATACCTTTTGATCTCTCCACTTTTCTGTATGAAAAATTTTTTTTACCCTCTCTCCCTGTTGGTAACCGATCTCTAAAAAAATGTGTCCACCGGGATGCAAAAAAGAGGGCGCTTCACTCGCAAACCGTTGATAGAACTTAAGACCCTCATTTTCTGCTATGAGTGCCATTTTTGGCTCAAATTCTTTAACGGACAGGTCTAAAGTGAGGTATTCCTCTTCTGAAACATACGGGGGATTAGAGACGATCCAATCGGCTTTTTTTCCTAAAAAAGGGGTTAAAAAATCTCCTTGATAAAAAGAAATATCGACTTGGTTCACTTGAGAATTTTTTAAAGCTAAGGAGAGCGCATCAGAAGAAAGATCGGAAATTGAGACCTCTAGATAAGGAAAATTCTTTTTTAACGCGATGCCAATGCAACCAGATCCAGTACAAATATCCCAAAGAGCTCCTTTTGGGTTTTCCTTGGCAATCCGATCTACGAGCCATTCTGTTTCGCAGCGGGGAATTAAGGTGCGTCTATCCACGTGAATTTGGCAACCGTAAAAAGCAACATTTCCTAAAATATACTCCCAAGGTTCGCCTGATGCTCCACGCTCTAATAAAGCTTGACGGTCGGAGCGCAAAGAGAGCTCTTTTTCTACCCAAGAAGGGAGTAGCATAACTATCCTAAGAGCTTCTGCTGATAAAAATATTGAACAAGCGGAATAGTCAGATCATCGAGATCGCCTTCCATCATCCGGTCTAGCTTGTAAAGGGTCAATTCGATCCGATGGTCGGTCACCCTATTCTGCGGGTAATTATAGGTCCGAATTCTCTCTGAACGGTCGCCAGTTCCCACTTGACTTGCCCGAATAGCTGACACTTCCGCTGCAGCCTTTTTCCTTTTTTCCTCCACAATACGGAGACGCAAAAGGCGCATCGCCTTCTCTCGGTTTTTATGCTGGCTTCGCTCCTCTTGGCAAGCGACAACTGTCCCCGTTGGAACGTGGGTGATCCGAACGGCGGAATCGGTTCGATTGACGTGCTGGCCACCTGCGCCAGAAGCGCGGTAGGTATCGATCTGTAGGTCTTTCTCATCGATGACTACAGCCTCTTCTTCATCAGGCTCAAGGAGAACGGCTACAGTAACAGCCGATGTGTGAACTCTTCCTTGTGTCTCTGTCTCTGGAACGCGTTGTACGCGATGGGTGCCACCCTCATATTGCATAAGGCGAAACACATTGGGCCCAGAAAGGGAGAAAATATATTCCTTGTAGCCCCCAAGCTCTGATGTGGAAGTGGAGAGAATTTCTTTTTTCCACCCTTTTTGCTCTGCGTAATGTTGGTACATCCGCGCGCAATCGGCAACAAAAAGAGCCGCCTCATCTCCGCCAGTTCCTGCGCGAATTTCGAGGATCACACTGCGGTTATCTCGGGGGTCAGGAGGAACCAGCAAAGTCTCAACTTTGCTGGTCAATTCTTTTTTTTCACCTTCGAGATGAGCAATCTCTTCTCGAAGCAACTCGATCATTTCAGGATCGCTCTCTGAAGAGAAAAGAGTTTGATTTTCCTCTAAAGCCTTCTCCGCTTTTACCAAAACCTCCCAGACATCTCTTAGCTCGGAGAGCCTTGCATGCTCTTGAGCCAGTTGCCGAAAAAGAGTTTGATCGGAAAGGACTTCAGAAGAACCCAATTGCTCTTCAACCTCTTTCAACCTGGAGAGGAGCCTTTCGACTTTTTCTTTCACTTAGATTTTTTCTTTTTCTCTTTGAGCTTCGCTTTCTCAGCTTCTTCTTGCTTATCTTGCGCTTTTTTCACTTCTTCCACTTTGCGCTGGTATTTCTTCGCAAATTTATCCACTCTTCCTTCAGAGTCGATAAACTGATTTGTCTTCGTAAAGAAGGGGTGAGAAGAAGAAGAAATCGGCACTCGGCAAACAGGGTACTCTTTGCCTTCAAACATCTGTTTTTCTTTTGTTTGAAGAGTAGTTCCGATCAGAAAATTAGCTCCTGTCGATGAGTCGACAAAAAGAACTTCTTGGTATGGGGGGTGGATATTATCTTTCATAGGATGTCTCTTAAATTGCAATTTCAATCAACCCCATCCATCCTATCGATCCTTCGACAAAAAGACAATATTTAAAAAAAATTGTTCCTATGATACACGTAATGATTATCTATGCAGGCAAAAACTTTTTTTCCAACTCCTCTCCCTAATCTACTAAAAGAGCTCCTCGCTCTCACTCTTGCAGGAAGCCTATTTTCCCATTTTCTCATTCCTTATCTTAGCCTTGCGCACGTTGCATCTGGCAACTTCCATCTCTTTCAACTCATCACATATCCATTTATCTACCTTCTCCCCTCAGAACTCCTCTCCCTTCTTTTCAACCTTTATATTCTCTGGGTCTTTGGGATCAGTCTTATTGAGAGAATGCATGCGCTTTTCTTTTCCTTTCTTTTTTTTGGAGCAACCCTCACAGGAGGTCTTTTTGCCCTTGCTACCATGTCATTTTTCCCCCATTCGCTCTTTTTCTTCGGTGGCACCCCTGTTATCTATGGGCTCCTGACTTCCTGGGTGATGCTCAATAAAGAGACCCACATTCTCCTCTTTTTCACCCTCCCCTTAAAAGCAGCTAATCTCCTCCTCCTTCTCATCGGATTTTCCCTTGTAATGGACCTCTCTAGCGGCGACTTCACCCACCTATTTGCCTCTTTAGGAGCGATCCTCTTTAGTTATTTTTTCACGCTCCTTTCTTGCCGAGCAAAAAGTCTTTTCTCTTTCCTCTCTCCGTTCGAAAATAAAATCCTACAACTCTTAGAGAAAGCAAAACATTGGAGGAGCAAAGGCGAAACCTCTCATACCAAAATCTATGACATCAAATCGGGAAAAGCTGTCCTCAACGATGATGAATTTATGGACGCGATGCTCTCTCGCATCTCCCTTTATGGGGAAGGGTCGCTCTCCCCGAAAGAGCGCACAAGACTTGAAGAGATCTCCAAGAAAAAATCGAAGAAGTAATTATTTAACAAGTAGTGCAGCCTTTGCCGCCTGAAAGCCATGCAAGACTCCCTCTTCGTAACGAAAATGGGGGTTCAACTCCAGTTCGGGATAGTCATTTGGCTGAAGAAGATCGTCTTCTGTAAGATTTGGGCGAATTCTTCTCCCTAGCTTTAGTAACTCTTTTTTTTGCTGTTCAATTAGACTATCTAATAAAAAATAGATTTTCTTATTCATCTCGCCTCTTCCTTTTTTCTTGAAAAAAGCGCTGCATCAAAAATGCAGCCTCATCTGCGAGCACACCTGACACGACTTCAACTGTGTGGATCGCATGCTTGTGAATAAAAAGATTGACCCAGCTCCCATTGGCACCCACTCGGATGTCGGGAGCTCCCCAAACAAGGCGCTTACAACGGGTTGCAAAAAGGGCCCCAGCACACATGGGGCAAGGCTCCAATGTGCAATAAAGAGTTGCATCGGTCAGTCGCCAGCTAGAAAGGGTGCCTGCAGCAGCACTCAGACAAAGCATTTCTGCATGCGCCGTCCCATCTTGAAGCTTTTCCACCTGATTATGCCCCCGTGCGATGATCCGACCCTCATAAACAAGAACAGCACCTACGGGTACTTCATCTTCCTCATAGGCCTTGAGCGCCTCTTTCAACGCCTCTTTCATAAATGTTTTGTCAGCAGGTGTAGCCATAAGTAAAAGTTAGACTATACGGGAGTTGCTCAATTTAGCAAAATAAGCTACAATCTGTCTGTATACTAAAACACTGAATCGGAGAGCCCCTCGATGTCTCTAGACAAAGGTACAAAAGAAGAAATCACAAAAAAATTTCAATTACATGATAAAGATACCGGCTCAGCCGATGTCCAGATTGCGATCCTCACTGAGAGAATCGCTGAACTCACAGAACACCTGAAACTGGCCCCGAAAGACCACAGCTCAAGACTTGCTCTTCTTAAGCTCGTCGGCCAAAGACGGAAACTCCTCGACTATCTCAACTCAACCGACACAAAGCGTTATCAAAGCTTAATCGTTCGACTTAATCTCAGAAAGTAATTAAAAATCTCTCCCCTGACCTTCCGTCAGGGGTATTTTCTCCTGTGACTGCGCATTAAACACGTTATTTTAACACCTTGTCACATGGACGGTATATTCCAAAACTAGACTCTTAAACTTCATTTCCTTTATGCTGGCCGGAATTTGAAGATGAGGAGATAACAAGAATGTTGCATCGAGAAACACTCACCCTGAAATTGGGTCGACAAGAAATTCAACTCGAAACTGGAAAAATCGCTCGTCAAGCAAATGGTTCTGTAGTCCTCACATGCGGAGAGACAATGGTCTTTGCTTCAGCTTGCTCAGCAGCTGCCCCTTCTGAAGGGATCGATTTTCTCCCTTTACGCGTCGATTATCAAGAGCGATATTCTTCTGCAGGAAGAACTGCTGGTGGATTCATCAAACGGGAAGGAAGACCTACTGAAAGAGAAATCTTGGTGTGCCGTCTGATCGATAGACCCATTCGCCCAATGTTTGAAGAAGGGTACCACACAGAAGTGCAACTCCTCTCCTACGTCTTTTCTTACGATGGCATTCA
>DATECD010000092.1:0-4218 GCA_035287065.1 Chlamydiales bacterium
TATCCAAAGGTTAAAAGATCTTCTTTCAACCTTTGCCTCCTCCACCCCAATACAAGCCCCAACGCCAAAAGCTGAAAAAGTCTTTTATCTCTACACTCCATCTGCAGGACAAAAAGAGAAAACAGAAAATTACTTAACCCAACTCGCAAATAGCCTCGATCGAGAAAATGAAGCAGCGCTCATTGAAACCATTCACTCTATGCAATGGATCGATGCTTCTCAGTCGTTCCTTTTTCAAGGAACAGATCCAAGTATCCAAAGGTTAAAAGATCTTCTTTCAACTTTTGCCTCCTCCACTCCAATACAAGCCCCAACTCCAAAAACAGGCTATTCCATCTACAAACTGCAAAACGCAACAGTAGACCAAATGGAAGAAGACCTCGACAAGCTTGCTAAAGATCTTTCTGAAACAACTGTGAGTGATAAAAATCTCATCGCCGCAATTGAGCAGATTCGATACGTCAAGGAGACAAATTCTCTTCTTTTAACAGGAGACGCAACTGTTATTGAAGAACTCAAAAACATTATCGCCCAATACGATCACCCACAGACAGCAACAGAACCTGTGAATAGCGATTTCTTCATGTACAAGCCGCAACATCTCCAGGCGCAAGAAATTGAAAAATCACTGCAAGATATTGGCTCAAGTCTTCAACAAGCAGGCCTTGCCGATGCCTCCCTTTTAAGAGCAATCTCCTCTGCCAAATATGTTGCGACGACCAATTCAATCATCTTTACAGGGAATACAGAATCCCTTCAAAAAATTCAGACTTTACTTCAAGAGATCGACGTCCCCCCCAAAACGCACGCGCCAATCCAACACGTAGGGAAAACAACATTTCTCCTCTACAAACTAAAGCATGCAGGGGGTACGCAAATTGTGAGCGCCATCCGCTCCATGGAAGAAGATCTCAAAAAATCAGGGAATGCCGATAAAGAGTTCTTGGCGGCTCTAGATTCCATGAAATATGTGAAAGAGACGAACTCCTTACTCTTCACAGGAACTGAACCTGCCTTAACTAAAGTCGAAGCGCTCCTCTCAGGCTACGACGTCACCTCCCTTGCAGCTCCAGCTCCTGCAGAAAAACCAACTCCTTCCCCCGCTTCGACCAATTTCTTTGTCTATCGCCCAACTGCAGTCCCAGGAGTTGAGTTGGAGCGGATGGTGTACGATTTTGCAGAAAATCTAAAGATGAGCGGTCTTTCTGATCCTGATCTTTTTAATGCAATTGCCTCCATGCGCTGGGTAGAAAAAACACAATCACTTATCTTTACAGGAACGCCAAGATCTCTTGAACAAATCCAAACGCTTCTAAAAGATTTTGATAATCCTGCAAACCTCCGCGAAGAAGCTCCCTCAGGAACAGCGATTCAAGCAATCGATAACACTAGCTTCTTGGTTTATAAGCTCCAGTTCCATCGAGGAGATGAGATTCAATCCGCACTTCGACAAATTGCCAAAGATCTTGCCAATACAAATGCGCCCGTCAATCAAAACCTCCTCCACGCCATCCAATCGATCCAATGGCTTGATGTAACAAACTCCCTTCTTTGCTCTGGAGATCAAGAGACCCTCACTCGTCTAAAAGAGCTCATTAAAAACCTCGATATCCCGCTCAAACAAGTCTTCATCGAGATCTTAGTGATTGAGACAAGTCTTACCAATGCATTGAACTTCGGTTTAGAATGGGGTGCCAACTACAATTTCAATAATAAATTTGGCGCAAGCTCCTATAACACACTCCCACCTCCTAACGCTCAGTCTGTCTTTCCCGACACGTTCATCACAAACCTTGGAAAACTTGAGCCTCCTGCAACGCCCACTCCCATTGGAAATATCCCTGCAAACGTCGGATTTGACTTAGGTGTCATTGGCGAAGTGATTAAGCACAATGGCCAAACATTTTTAACTCTTGGATCTCTTCTCACAGCACTTCAGCAAGATACAGAGACAACCATCGTCAATACTCCAAAAATTTTAGCGCAAGATGGGCGCACATCTGTTTTCTTCTCCGGCTCGAACATTCCCTTCACTGGATCTTTTGTCAACAACACCCAATCTGGCGCAACCATCCAAACATCCAACCTCGAGTACAGAGACATCGGCTTAAAGCTGATGATCACCCCTGTACTTGGAAACTCTGATATCGTTACTCTCGATATCAACCTCGATCGCGAGCAAACAGCGACAGACATCAACCAAACAGCGCTCAATTTCTCCTCACAAACAGCAAACGGGATTGTGACAAGCAAGACAAGCATGCAAACAACAGTGCATGTGCCAGATCGCAACTTTCTTGTCTTAAGCGGATTTGTCAACAACTCCAATACAAAACAGAAAAGCGGTATCCCCTGTTTAGGAGGGCTCCCTTTAATCGGCGCTGCCTTCTCAAAATCAAACGATACAATCTCTTCGCAAAACATCGTAATCTTCCTCCGCCCCTATATCCTCAATTCCATCGAAGATATGCGTAAGATGACAGCTGAACAGGAAGAGTATTTCCGCGAGCAATCGCCAACACCTTTCCTTGAGCATAACTACAACGACTCGTTAGAATTGCTCAAAACAATCGACGATGACTAACCCTTCTCTTAAGCTGTACTCATGACTCAACAACTTCGACTCTTCGCTCTCCTTTTCCTGTTTCTTCTCACAAGTTGTTATCGCGTCCCCGATAGGATCGACCCGAAGGTAAATTATCAATTGCAAGATCAACATTTGCAGGGTCTCACTAGCGCTTTTCCCCCTTTAAACATAGAGGAAAGGCATACCGACTGGGGGCGAGAAATCATCATCGCGAGGTGTTTTGCTGCCGAACTTGATTTGTATCGCGCAGTCTCCACATTCAAAAGGGCGCTCTTCCTCATCCCCTCGACAGACCCTGGTCGGAAACTGGAAGTGGAGTACGATATCGTCTTTTGCTACTTCTTGGGGAAAAGATATGATGAAGCAGTTGAAGCATTTGAAAAAAGCGATCTGTGCACAGTCGATAAAACATTTCCCGCTTACCAGGATCTTCTCTTGATCCTTTATGAATGCTATGGAGAGCTCTCTGAAAAAGAAAAACAGGCCTGTATCTTAGAGCTCATGGAGCGCTCCTTCCCGGAAACAGCAGAAAAACTCCGCCTCTCTCAAGCCATTCGCCAAGGTGATTTACAAACTGTAGAGTGCTTTGCAGAAGGATTTCACGGCCCCTCCTATTTGAGTTTCCTTCTCAATTGTTATTATCAAAATAAAAAATCTGTTCCCAAAGCGCAGCTTCTCAACGCATTTTGCCCCGGAGCTGGCTATTTCTATATCGGACAGTACAAATCGGCGATGACCGCTTTTTTTTTGAATGGACTCTTTATTGCAGCGGCTTATGAATTTTTCCATCATGGACATACAGCGGGCGGCATCATCACGCTCGGATTTGAAGCGGGCTGGTATTTTGGAGGGATCTATGGAGCTGGCGAAGAGGCTAAGTACTATAACGAACGGCTTTATGAGAAAAACGCCACAATCACCCTCAATCATCAAAAACTCTTCCCCGTCTTGATGTTGGAGCACTCATTTTGAAATCTTTTCTTATTTTTCTCATTTTCTCTACTTCCCTTTTCGCGCGTCCTGGCTTTTTTGAACCATGGGGAAAAGACGCTACGCTACAAGTTGCCCCTTCCCACGAAGAGCCCTCTCCCCTTCCTAAAAGATCCCTAGCAACTTTCATTGCGCAACAGATCATCCGCTTTCACCAAGAGATCATCTCCCCTGTGGATGGCCCCAGGAGCCACTATCGCCCCAGCTCTTCCCAATATATGAAGCTTGCCATGGACCGCTATGGATTTTTAAAGGGGTTTGTTATGGGTTGTGATCGCCTCATTCGGGAAAATAATGAAGAATGGGTCTACCGCAAAATTGAAATGGATGGCCAGATCTTTAAATACGACCCCCCCATCGAAAACAAATATGAATAATTTTATAGGTAACTGTTCACCCCCCGCCTTCGGCGCAAGATGAACATTATTTAACGCAAAGGCGCAAAGACGCAAAGATTATAATCTATAGGGTCGCCAATGGATTATACTCTTTGCGCCTTTGCGCCTTTGCGTTAAAACAAAATCTTCAGTCAGAGAACTGAACTTTTATAGGTCGTTTAAGATAAGGCTATTTTGCAAACATCTTTTGGCTGCATCGCCAAGCCAGTGGTAGATGACTACTCGAGGGTTTTCTCCTTCTCC
>DATECD010000093.1:0-6654 GCA_035287065.1 Chlamydiales bacterium
AAAGGAGTGATCTTCAGTCAGGAGCTCAAGTTTTTGATTTCGCATGCGGTAGACCCGGCTATCTCCAACATGTGCGTAAATGATACTTTTTTTTGTCCAGATAAGACAGCAAAGGGTGGTCCCCATTCCAGAAAGGGAGGGTTCTTTATTGCTTAAATAAAAGATCTCTTGATTTGCTTTTTGGATAGCGTGGCGGATCTCGATCATGAGTTCTGTGCAGTCAATATGTTTTGTATCTCGTATGGAAGAGCAAAGGGAGTGGACGGCAAGTGCTGCTGCAACTTCTCCTCCTTTATGTCCCCCCATCCCATCAGCAAGAACAAAAAAGCCACATTCGGGTAGAGCTGCCCAAACATCTTCATTATTGTCCCTACCAAGTCCAATATCGGTAAGGCCGCTATAGATCAAAGAAAGAGATGAAGAGGTCTTAGCTCGACTTTGTACATTTTTCGGAGCGATTTTCACAATCTTTTGACCTATAATCGTTTGCACCGTCATGCAATGGCGTGTGAAAGCCGATTGCATGACGGTGCAAACAATTATAGATCAAAACCTTGCAAAACTCGCGCCCGAAAAATGTACAAAATCGAGCTTAGGCATATCTTGCAAATTTGACTAAAAAAATGGTTAGAGCCGAGCATAGGAAACTCTCCGAAAAAGTAGAGATTTGCAATGTTGATTGTATTGAAGATCGCATGCAACGCAATCGGTGCAGCTAAAGACTGCCGTCTATCGTATAGATACCCAAGAAAAAGAGCTAAGATGAAAAGAGAGGTGATGATGGAGAGGTTTCCGATTCCTTGCTCAGGCGAATAATGAAAAAGGGAGAAGCAAAAGGCTGTGATTAGGATCGATTGGTTTACGCTTAAATGTTGACGAATAAAAGATTGTAGGAAGCCTCTAAAAAGTGTCTCTTCAATGAGTGGGGCAAAGATTGCAATTGTCAACGAAGTGAGAAAAAAGTAGAGAGGCTCTTCAAAGGTCATCTTTAAAAAGCGAACAGCGAGTTGCTCAGGAATTATGGGAAAATGGAGAAGTTCATGGAGAATGACCTCAAAGAACTGATTGCAAAAGATCACAAGGGGAAAGGAGATTAGCCAGGCAAGGGCGCCAAATTTTAGATCGGAAAAAAGGTTTCCCTCTTTTTTTTGCCTCCAGATTGGCTGCGTGATGTTTTTGGAAAGGAAGGCAATGGAGATACCAAACAAAAGGAGGATAGTCAGCGAAGAGAGGAAATTGATCCATACAGCTGCTGCTATTGAAGGAAACTGCACGCCAAATTTTTTGAGGCATAGGATAAGAAAGGGGGAGACAAGTGCGGCAACAAAAAAGTAGATGCCGAAAAAAAGGATGACATGATAAGCGCGAATGGGAAAAAACCAATTTTCCGATGGGGGAAGGGAGAAAAACCCCCGTTTCCAACCAAAGGTAAGGAGGAGAAAGGTGAGGATCGCAAGAAGGAGAAGTTCAAGGATCAACGGTGTCATCGATTCTGCGCCAAAAGGATGTAGTCTGTAACGCGACCGCTAACCTCTTGAGCAAGCCTTGCATGTGCAATTCCAAGAGGGGTCTTTACATACTCATCACATCCCCAGCAAGTGATTTGGTAATTCGGCGGGAAAAAGGATTTTGGGATGTAGTAGCTGTCTCGAACAACTTCCTGTAAAACGATCTTTGGCTCTTCTCCTCGAATGTCGATGACCCGGACACGTACGCCCATATGGAGATAGTGGCCTCTTGGCTCTTCTTGAGATTTTTGACTTGCTACAGGAGTTAATTCATGTTCGACAAGTTCCAAGAAAACAGCAAATTGCTGACCAGAAAATTCTGTTTTTGTCCAAGAGAGGTCCCCGCCAAAAGGATTTTCAATCACAGCAAACTCTTCACTCGGTTTGATATAAATCTGCCCAGAAGTACCCACTGCCTGAACGATAGAGTTTGTGAGTTCTTCTGCAATGCTCCACGGCACATCAAAAGAAGTTGTGTCGATCATCGTTGGAATCACAGCAATAGGTTTTGCTCTGCCATCATCATGGAAGCGGGTGGCAACAGGATCTCCCAAACGGTGGGTAAAACAACCCGCAGTGAGAAATAGGGCAAATAGAGATGTATATCGGATTGCAAAGCTGCGCATGAGTCCTCCAAGAAAAAACTTATGGTCAGTCTAGCAAACTTTTTCCTTTAGCAGCAACTGACTTGAGCTATTTTCTTTTGCAATAGCGATTCTTCCAGATCAACGATAGAAAAGACGGAAGTTTTTTAAAGGGCTAAAAACGGTATTGATTCCTCGGGTTAGATCAACGATAGGAATGATGGAACGAGAAAACGATGGAAGTTCTTTATTTATAATTATCTGTTTTAATTTTGCATTTTTATTTAAATAAATGATACTTTTTAAATAAAAAGCTATACTATTTAGTTGTGGTGGTTTATGAGTCGGAATTTGGATTTCGATCCTTTTCCTTTATTTGAAGATCCTCATCACCAGGCAGTTGTCAACTCGTTTTGCAATTTTATGCTTGAGCCCAGGTCAACGCAAAAAATTGTGCGTCTCTCAGATGGGGACTCTATTTCATTAGAGGTTACAACTCCAATAAGTTGGAAACCAACGGATATGACTGTTCTTATGATTCATGGGCTTTGCGGCTCACATCGATCTGCAAATTTGATACGAATGGCAAAACGGCTAGAGCCTTTAGGTGTTCGAGCGATCCGGTTCAATATGCGGGGTTGCGGGTCGGGAAGAGGATTATCTAAGCATATCTATCACAGCGGCAGGAGTGAAGACCTCTTTGCCGCCATCCAGGCAATCAAAAAAGAGACTCCAGATTCGCCAATCGTCTTGATCGGTTTTTCATTAGGGGGAAATATCGCACTCAAATTGGTTGGTGAGTTAGGGGAGATGGCCCCTTCTTTTCTCAAACAGGTCATCGCAGTGAGTCCCCCGGTTGATCTCTATTCAAGTATCTTGATGTTAGGGGATCCTGCAAATGCCGTTTATGAGCGTTACTTCTACCGGCATCTTAGAGCGGACGTTTATTATTTGCATAAAATGTTTAAAGATTTACCCCCCATCAAACTTCCTAAAAAACTCAAGATCTATGAGTTTGATCAAATCTACACAGCACCAACTTGTGGATTTAGAAGTGTGAATGATTATTACGATCGCTGCAGTTCTCTTCCCTTAATTCCGAACATTCAAGTTCCCTGCACAATTCTCTTATCGGAAGATGATCCGATTGTCTCTTCAAATTCCTTAGATCAGAGCGATTTGCCATCCCATATCGATCTTGTGAAGACGAAAAAGGGTGGGCATATGGGGTATGTGGGGAACCCAAGAGATGAAAATGGGTTTTATTGGCTCGATTCCATCCTACTTAAGTGGATTGGTTTATAAGTATTTTAAGAGGCTACCTTGACTTCACTACTAAAGGATCTATTGAGCGACCTTACAGAGAAAATCCAGAAAATAAGGGTGCAGGCAATGAGGGGGATTAAGTAGTTGGTGATCGAAAGGACGGAACCTGTCCCTGCGATTTGGATCAAAAGAATCTGAATCCATGCAGCTCCCGATTTGCCTAAGCGCGATCCAATCACATCAACAGCTGCCTTTCCCTTTGTTTTGGACTCTTGGTCTAGACGGATGAAAGACATCTCTTTTGTTGAGTCAAAAAAAGCGTATTTCATCACTTTTGTCACGACATTCTGGAACGCGCCAAAGGCAATAATTAAAGAGAGAGGGGCGATATGAAGTGTTGAAGCAAGCCATTCTGGATGTAAAAATAGAGCCAAGAAGAGTAAAGAGGTGATTCCAATGACAATTGGAGGGAGTTGAGCAGAAAAATGCCAGCCTAGGAATCGGATCACGATCCCGCTAAAAAAGAGGGTGATGATAAAGGAGCAAACTCCCACAGTCGAACTCACAGTTGCCATAAAACTTTGATAAGCGCCTTGCTCAGGAAATGCGAGCTTAAGATTTGCTTTCCAGGTTACTTCGGTTAAGTTCATCACTAAGCCATAAGCGACAACCATCATGGCAATCGCACGCAGATAGGGGGATTTGGCGATAAATTTTAAACTTTGCAACAAGGTGAGCTTTGTTTTCAGTTCAGCTACTGGTTCACGACTCTCTGGCGAGTAAAGTCTTTCATCTCCTTTTAGAATCTTGGTGGTCAAAAGCCAGTGGAGAAACATGATCAATAGGCCAAAAGAGAGGGTAATTCCAATTAAAGATTGTAAGGCTGTTCCAAAGTGCTCTCCAATAAATTTTCCTGTGAAATAGCAGACGATAGGGCCTGTAAACATTTGAGCGAGGTCTCCACCTGCAATAAAGAGGTTGTAGCAGCGCTTTGCTTCATTAAAATTACAAATGTGATTGACAAATCCCCAGAAGAGTAAAAAGATGACGACTTGCCCCCATAGTTCAGCGATGACAAAGAAAATTGATTGAATCCAGTTCCGATAGATAGCTACCCAATGACTATTTTGAGGTCCTAACTGTTCAAGGAGCCAATCGGCACTTGCGTGCGGAGAGAGGGTATCGAGATTAGGGAAAAGGAGAAACCCGTAAATGGCCAAAAAGCTCATGAAGAAGAGGATGATCGAATAAAAAAGGGTGGACCTACGAAATGTATTCGAAAGTTTTGAGTAGAGAAGGGTTGTTCCAAGGGCAATGGGCAAGACAATCCATCCTTTGAGGATCGGGATCACTTCTGCGCCTGCCCCTTTTGCTGTAACTACAGAGGCATCTTTCATGGCCGTTAATATCCCATAAGTAAATGAGATAAAAAACTTCATGAAAGCTAAAGGAATAATCTTTTTAAATTCGTAAGAGTGGATTGGCCAAAGTACCCGACGCCATCTAGGTAAGTTAGCAAGAGGAGAATTGTCTCCAGACGTCATTCATTTCCTTCCTCGTCATTTATACTAAAGACGAGGGATTAATTGCTTTAAGAATCGAGAGGGATCGAATAAGAAATAAGTTTTACAGTCGCTCTCCACTCTTTCCAATCATTTTTAAGTTTTTTCTTAACCTGGCGGATCTCAGAAATGAGCTCTTTTTGCCCCTTTTTATACCTCTCGATTAGGGACTGCTGTTTTTGCAATTCAGAGGAGAGGCGTTGGGCAAGGCCAGTGATCTTTTCTGCAAAGAGATCTTTTTGCTGGTGAAAGGAGGCTTTGACTTGCGCAAGGATTTGATCTCTATGGCCTAAAAGCAACTGTCTCACAATTCGATCGTTGTGAACTGTTTTGAGATCGTAAGCAAGGCCTAATTTGTAAAGGAGCCAAATCAACCATTTAGAGGGGTCAAAATGGAACCATTTGATCCCGTTTCGGTAGTCTTGGGCGAAGGTGTGGTGATAGTTGTGGTACCCTTCTCCATAGGTGAGAAGGGAAATTAAATAGTTATCGACAGCGCTGTGCTCTTGGCTGTAGTACCTAGTTCCCCAATAATGGGCAAGGGAGTTGATGCACCAGGTTGTGTGGTGCAAACAAAATAAGCGCACCCACCACGCAAAGAGGAAGGCTCCAAGGTAATCGTTTAAGAAATACCCTACAGCGAGGAAAAGAAGTGTATTGGAGGCGAGCATGCAAAAGACATAGTGGCGGTGCTGGAACATGAGGAGTTTATTGCGCATTAAATCGGAGACAACTTTCGGATCGATATCTGGGGTTTTAAAGAGCATCCAGAGAACGTGCGCATGAAGAAGGCTTTTTTTGACGGAATAAGGGTCTTTGTCTGTATCGACAAATGCATGGTGAAGTCTATTGTCGTGGCACCAGCGGAGGGCACTTCCTTGAGTTGCAAGACTTGCGAAAAAAAGGAGGATCGCTTCAACGATTGGGTGTGCTTTGTATGAGCTGTGGGAGTAGAGGCGATGGTAACCGCAAGTGATAGCAAGTCCAGAGAGGAAGACGAGGGAGAAAGTAATCCCTAAGAGCGCCGCCGACGGGGTGTGGGCTTTAAAGTAGAAGGGGAGGGCGACCAAGAGAAAGAGGTGGTAACCAACGATGAAGAGAGATACAGGCCAACAAATTTTTTTATTTTTTATCGATTTTTCCATTGAACCAACCATACCCCAATGGCCTCTTTTTGGCTAGTTTTATCATGAAGAAATTGCAAAACAACAACGGATTCGGGTAGACTGCCGCACATGCGCTGTACTGGGTATTGCACGGCTTCTAATTATGATATGACTGCTCTCATGCAGTTCCTTCAGACTACAGGAACCCCTCAGCTTCATCGAGATGCGATTCACAATCCGATAAAGGATGAAAAAGGGGCAAAACGGGATATTTTTTATTTTTCTTACGGTGTCGTTGTTTTTTGGGGTTTTTTTGCGGAAGAGGAAAGGAATCATTTAAAAATCTTAAAAAAATTTGAACAGAAGAGCCTTTCACGATACGAACTCGATGAATTTAGTTTTATCTATGGGGATAAGATGCGGATCGAAGAAGATGAGATCGCTCTGCAGAAAAAAGACCCTTTTATAAAACTTGCTGTCTCATATGCAATTGCTCAGTCTTTAAAGCTCACTGTCTTTGAAGAGACAATTGCGAAAACTGTCGAAGAGACAAAACATTTGCCGACAAATCTTGCGCAGAAAGGGAAGATCTCCCTTTCTAGGCGGGAAACTTCAAAAAAAATGGGGG
>DATECD010000094.1:0-7577 GCA_035287065.1 Chlamydiales bacterium
AAAACCGGCCGAGATCGCCGCCCCGGAAGACAGGACGCACGCCCTTGCGCGAGGGCGGGGATATTTCCTTAAACATCCGATTATCAATCAGTTGCAAGACGTTTTGCAAATCTTTCAAATTTCAAGACAAGCTCCACGCTTGCATAAAAAAACCAACTTATTTGGTAATATGACTAAATAAGTTGGTAGATATGCTAGAGAAGCTATTTGGAAATGCAGTAATAGAGAAAATCTTCTTCTACTTGCTGGTAAACTACAAAAGCTATGCGACCGAACTTAAAGAGGAGCTGGAGATCCCGCTCTATAGCATCCAGATTGCATTAGCTCGTCTTGAACAAGGAGGGATTCTCGTAAGACAGTCGCAGGGAAAGACGCAAGTTTATCAATACAACCCCAGGTATCCATTCTTAAGAGAACTACAAGCATTTTTGCAAAAAGCATACGACTCTCTTCCAGAAGCCTTACGAAAAAGATTTTATGAGGCCCCTGTTAGAAAAAGGCCGAGAAGAAAAGGTAAACCTTTGTGATTCGTTGGAAAACAATCTCTCTGGAAGAGTTGGCTGGATGGCTATCCAACGAGTTCAAAAAAAGAGATATCGATGCTATCCTTGTGGGAGGCGCTTGTGTGACAATCTATTCACACAACCGATATCAATCTTATGACCTGGATTTCGTTGTTTATGAAGACATGAAAAAAGTGAAGCAGACTCTAAAAAGTCTTCGTTTCCATGAGAAAAGC
Organism: Chlamydiales bacterium; assembly: GCA_035287065.1. Taxonomy (GTDB): domain Bacteria; phylum Chlamydiota; class Chlamydiia; order Chlamydiales; family SM23-39; genus JAGWKO01. The sequence continues at coordinate 740 of DATECD010000094.1, forward strand.
GGATATTTTCAGCATAGTAATTGCAAATGGCTTGTCGAATTTGTCTCTTCACCCGTTGCTGTCGGTAAAGAAATCATTTCGTCTTTTCAAGATACCAAGGTCGCTACCGGAATAATCAAAATGCTTCGAGCTGAGGATAGTGTCAAAGATTTCTTAATCTCAGCAAGATTCATAACAATTTCAATTTCTCCTTGTCGGAAATTTCCATTGGGTTGCGCAAGTTGCTGCATGTAATAGAAATAGCTGCATCAGTGCGATACTTTTTTCCATCGCTCGACTCGAATTTCAGTTGTACGATTTTTCTACAACTTCCCCCCTTTAAAAACTCTAATTTACTTTAGCAAACAAAGCATAGCGCGGTGCTCTCTTAATTTTATCTCTGCATCTTCAAATGAACGATCTTTGGATGTCTCGATATCTGACGCGTCAAAGATTTCCACAGAAGTGATCCCAAAATAAATTGAAAAATCGGTTTTCAGCAGCGTTAATTCTTCACTAAAGACCTTGCTTTCGACACTGGCCTTTTGCTTTGAAAAAGAATGGTGAAGAACTTCTTTGCCAGATTCTCGATTTTCCAATTCATTTATTCGCGGGTAACAGATCTCTTCCATATCGTGAAGAGCATCTATCTGATGCATTGCAGATACTTCTGACGGCTCTTCTGTCACTGCAGCCGCCCATTCATAGGCATCATTTCGCAAATCTGTACCTTCACAAACAGGAGCAATAAGAAAAGAAGAGGGAGGACATTGTTTAAGCTCTTCCGCAGTTCCCCAAAAGCTTTTAGAAAATATTTGCGATAATTCATGAGCTGCAATGAGTTCAGTACTGAGATAACCGAGATCACTTACCCTTTGCCTCTCTGAAAGCAATGCAACTGTTATCGCAGTCAAAGTTCCTAAACAGCGTTCGTTTGCCTCCTGATTTGTCACAGCTAAAATATTGGGTAAAGTCATCGCAAAAAGCGCAGTCACTGTCTGGATAGGACAATGGATCGCATGCCGTGTGAGATAGAAAAAAGTTTCAGGGATATGCCCCACTTGAGCGCGCATTTGCACATCAAACATAAATCCTCATTTAACAATTGAGGCGTAAGAATCTACCTTTCGAAAAGAAATGCTGTCAATGAATGCTTCTGTATTTGCAAATTTTTCATTGACAAAAAAATTCACTATTTTGTATATTATTCTGCTTTTAATTTAGGAAAATATGCGTTTAGAAAAAATAATTAGTTCTAATAAAACAACTCCTCATGCTACTGAAACATGCCTAGAAATTGATGATCCTATTTTTTCTGCCGACACACAGGTAAGAACTATGGAGATTGCACTCAGTAGAGTTACAGATCCAGCAATCCCATGCTCTCACACAAAAGAAGAAATTATTTCTAGATTCCTCGACAGATTATTGACTTGGGACAAAGAAGAGATCAATCCCCAAGTTGCTGCGAAATGTCGTGAATTGCTAGGCCCTTCCCCACTACTTCCAACATCCCCGTTATTACGTCTTCCAGAAAAAGGTCCCAGACACCTAAACGGAAATTTTTGACTTCTTAACGCTTTACGACCTCAAACCCAGCCTTGCGCAGTTGAATCACAAGCCCTGCTGATCCCAAACAATGTCCAACCCCAACAACAATCCCAACCGGTTTTGGAAGCAGCGTGCAAATGCCAGTGCCTGCAGCTGTTAAAAAGAAATCTGGATTTGAAAATGGATAATGCTGTGAAAAATCGGGCTTCAGTCTTTTCATAAGATTCGGAGCTCCATATAACCACTGTTGATTGCGCGAAGTAAAAAGCACATCGTATGCAGATTTTGGCATACTACTTGTCTGCAAAAACATTTCTTCCGCATCTCTTTTTTGATACCCGTTAAACATTGCTATTTCCCGCTCTTCTGGCAAATGCTGACAACGTTCAATCACTTGGGGATTTGATGTCCTAAAACTTTCCAAAGAATGAAAGTAACAAAGAGCAAAAGCCCCTAATTGAATTGCACCTGATTCCAAACCTTCACAAGGAATCCCATTTTTTACAGCGGTCTTCATCAACTCACCATCCATAAAGCAATTCATCGAATAGAAGTAAGAGAAAATCTGAACCCACAACTTGCAAAAGTACATCTCTTTAGGACCAAGCTCAAAAAAAACGTGTTTACATTTCTTAACTGTTTCGTGCAGAACGGGGTCACTAGCCATCAATTCATTGGCTTTGTGGATAGTGCCGATAAGATACCCCACAAGTTCCCTATTGTATTTGACTTCATAAATAAATCGATCAGCCCCAGCCAATGGAGCCCTTTCAATTTGAGTCGTAATTTCTTCCAAGACTTGGGTCAAAAATCCAAATTCAATAGCTGATTGACATCGATGCCTCCTAGTAGCTAGTGCTACTGGGCTTGCCTCTGCAAGTTGAGCTGTTTCTGTAGCTAACAATTGAACTTCAGCTGGAAGTTGCAATGTAGCGCCACGTACAAAAGTGGCCCTTAAAATAGAAAACATCCGATTCATACACAGCGCCACTGCGATCCCAATACAACTTTTCAACGGAATCTTCGAACGAGAAATAACAAAAGCCGCTAAAATACCCATGAGAACAAAAGCCCCTTTTACAGCCATTGCATTCTGATTCAAGCGGTCCAATGTTTGCCAGGAATGTTCCGAAACACTCCTCACAACATGTTGAAAATTTGTGGGTAAGGTTTTTTGAAATTTTTTCGTAATCACTTCTGCTTGCTGAATCGCCGCATCTAACGTTTTTGGCGCAGACCTTTCTATAGAAAGGTCTTTCGACGGATAAAAATAACTTCTAATCTCATTCATTCGAAACAGTATATCAAAATACAAAATAATTAGAAATATACTTTATATTTTAAATTGTATGTTTATTAGAATTGTACCCCAAACCCTAGCGTGGAGGCTGTAGAGCAAATAATTTTTTTCTGCTCTCCATTTAAAGCTTGTATTAAAGGAACACTAACGCCCCATTGTATGATTAAATGGTCAGAGGAAATCCAAATGCTCGGCGTAATAAAAATGATATTCCCCCCGGAATTTGGATTTTTCACACCGTGCACTTTATTTTTTTCAGAATAAGTCCCATCGAATTCAACCATGAAATCAAAGATCCAACCTTTTGGGCTTAAAGGCGCAATGTACCTTGCAACGCCGCATTGATAAAGATAGGAGTTTCCTGTTTGTGATCCACTGTGCGATGTCGTAAGGTTTGTTCCAGGAGAGGCAAAAGCATACCAATTCGATGACATATAGGCGACCGTCGTCCCTAAAAAGTAAGTAAAAGAGCCATTCCCGGTTGGGGGGTTTTTTGCACTTGATCCCGTTGGAAATTGGACATTAGCGACAACAGTTGCTTGCAATGTGCAATCGATACGCTTTCGATTAAAAAATCTATACTCCCATTGTAAAAAGATATCTTCAATCCCAGAAGAATGAAAAGAACCAATCCTATCTTTAGGAGAAAAAGGGATACCTAAAAAAACAGATAAATCATCGATGATTCCATAAATTACATTGGGAATGACATTGGTTGCATAACCTTTTTCTATCCAAGCGTAATTGCCTGACAATTGAGAAAGAAGAGCTCCCTTCCCAATAAGAAGTTGACCAAAACTAATCAGCGGAGAAACTTGCGTGACCGTTGGAACGGAAAAATTCCCAATAGGAAGAGGGTCAACCGCTTCTTTTTCATCGCCTGCAAGAAAAAGTGGACCTAACAAAAAAAGTAAGGATACAACTTTATTCAAATAACTCAAAAAAAACTCGACTCTCCAGTATAGTTATAGACATTTGTAACAGTGTACACAAGAGTGAATTAGAAATATGCGCTGGTTTGATCGATCCGTCACGAAATTCCCTTTGGCGAGTGTAGATGACTACCGCTTAGAAGCTGAAAAACGTCTTCCCCACACACTTTTCGCTTTTCTAGAAAGCGGGGCATTTAACGGAATTACGCTTAAAAAAAACCAAGATGACTTTCGAGAGATCTATTTAAAAAAACGGATCTTGCGCAATGTTTCAACAATTGAGACAAGTGTAGAAATTCTCGGCCAAAAACTTCCATTTCCTCTGCTTCTTGCTCCGGTGGGCTTTGCGGGCTGCTTTGCAAGACAAGGGGAAATCCTTGCTGCAAAAGCCTCTTTTTCTACCTCTATTCCCTTTGTTCTTTCCATCGCATCGATTTGCCCTCTTGAAGAAGTAGCAAAAAAGACCCCTTGCTGGTTTCAAATTTCCCCTTTTAAAGATCGGGGATACCTACTAGAAATACTGCAAAGAGCTCAAAAAGCGAAATGCCCGGTTTTATTATTCACAGCAGATCTTCCTGTGAGTGGCATCCGCGTAAATTATCATCGCAAAATGCAATCCTCATTTCTTTCGCAACTTATGGATGAAATTGCCCATCTCCGTTGGTGGCTTGATGTTCGCTTACGCGGGCGTCCGCTTCATCTCGGCAACCTTCCTCAAAATCTCCCCCATCTTACCAATCTTGCTTCTATGCGCGCCTGGATGCAAGAGCAACTCGATCCCAGTTTCACTTGGAAAGACTTAGAATGGATTCGGGATAATTGGCCAGGAAAGCTTGTCGTCAAAGGGATACTGGATCCTCAAGATGCCAAAAAGTGCGAGCAACTTGCAATCGATGGGATTGTTGTTTCCAATCACGGAGCAAGACATTTAGACGGCACACTTTCCTCTATTGCAGCCCTTCCCAAAATCCGCGATGCGGTGAAAACCAACATGGCTCTTTTATTTGATGGCGGCATTCGAAGCGGCCTTGATCTTGTCAAAGCGCTTGCGCTTGGAGCCGATGCCTGCATGATCGGCAAGCCGTTGATCTACGGCCTTGCAAGTCGTGGCGAAGAAGGGGTGAAAGAGGTCATTGCTCTTTTACACAAAGAATTAAAGATTACGATGGCCCACCTAGGCGTTTCAGAACTCTCTGAAATTCATAGGGGGATTCTCGATACAAAACACAGTAACCCATAGAAAAACGATGTCACCCCAATTTACAGATACTGTCGCAAAGGCTTTAGAAGAATCCTTCCGTTATGCGGAAGCCCATAACCACTCTGAACTTAGCGAAAACCATCTTCTGCACGCTTTATTACTGGATGAAAAAGGATATTTTGCAACTCTTACTCATGGAGCAGGGGTAGATCCATCTATCCTTTTAAAAGAAGTGGAACACGCCTTATCAAAGAGCCCAACCTTTGTCTCTCAATCTGGCAAGCCTCAAGTTTCTTCTGGGCTCTCAGCTAAAATCGAAAAGGCCCAAAAAATTGCGAGTCAGTGGAAAGATAGCCACATCAGCAGCGATCACCTCTTTTTAGCTTATTGGGAAAAGCCATCTGAGCCTTTAGCCAGTCAAGTTGCTCTTTCTAAAAAAAGTTTGCAAGAAGTACAAGATCTTGTGCAAAAAGCGCGAGGTGGGCAACGGATCGATTCTGCAAGCGGTGAAGAATCGCTAAAAGCATTGGAGCGCTACTGCAAAAACCTAACCCAATTTGCCCGCGAAGGAAAACTTGACCCTGTTATCGGGCGAGATGAAGAAATTAGACGCACAATCCAAGTGCTTTCTCGAAGAACGAAAAATAACCCGATGTTGATTGGCGACCCAGGAGTTGGGAAAACTGCCATTGCTGAAGGGCTTGCTCATCGCATTGTCCAAGATGATGTCCCCGACGCCTTAAAAAATAAAGAACTCCTTGCTCTCGATCTCGGCTCTTTAATCGCAGGTGCTAAATACCGCGGGGAATTTGAAGAAAGACTCAAAAGCATCTTGCAACAAGTAGAAAAAAGCGAAGGCAATTTTATCCTCTTCATCGACGAAGTGCATACGCTTGTAGGAGCTGGCGCAACAGAAGGGGCACTTGATGCAGCAAACCTTTTAAAACCACCCCTTGCTCGAGGCACACTGCACTGCATTGGGGCAACTACTTATTCTGAATACCAAAAATATATTGAAAAAGATGCAGCTTTAGAGAGGAGATTCCAACCTGTCTACATAGCAGAACCTACTTTTGAAGATGCTGTCTCCATCTTGCGAGGCTTAAAAGAGCGTTACGAGATCTATCACGGCGTTCGCATTACAGAGAGCGCTCTTCATGCAGCTGTTGCGCTCTCAACGCGTTACATCCCAGACCGGAAGCTCCCCGACAAAGCAATCGATCTCATTGATGAGGCAGCAAGCCTTATTCGGATGCAGATAGGGAGTTTGCCTTTGCCGATCGACCAAAAAGAGCGGCAACTCTCATCTCTTCTTGTCAATCAAGAAGCGCGCAAAAAAGAGAACCTAGAAGATAAAGAAACAGAAAAGAAAATTGCAGAACTTGAAGAGGAGCTCCGCATTCTTAAAACCAAATGGCATCGCGAAAAAGAGCTTCTCACCTCTCTTAAAGAAAAAAAAGATGCCTTGGAAAAACTGCGCTTTTTAGAAGAAGAGGCGGAACGCAAAGCCGATTACACAAAAGTTGCAGAAATTCGCTATGCAAAACTTCCCGCTCTTGAAAAAGAGAAAGAGACATTGCAAGCCCAACTCAAGTCTCTCCCTGAGCGTTTTTTACAAGAAGAAGTTGACGATGGGCTCATTGCGCAAATTGTTGCCAAATGGACGGGAATCCCTGCAGATCGGATGCTTGAAAAAGAGACGCGTAAGATTTTAGAGCTAGAAACTCACCTATCAAAACGGGTAATTGGACAACCTTTTGCAATCCAAGCTGTCTCAGATGCAATCCGCAGATCAAGAGCTGCTTTAAGCGATCCGAACCGCCCTGTTGCTACCTTTCTTTTCTTAGGTCCTACAGGTGTTGGCAAAACAGAACT